>JAHQWS010000027.1 GCA_029856295.1 Promethearchaeia archaeon | reverse complement strand
ATATAAAGCTCGGACTTATACAATAACTGACTTTCTAAATATAAATGGATCTTTTTTAAAAAACAAAGAATTCTTCTCCATCTAGAATATGTCAAATTATTCAAAAAAGAAGCAAGAATACATAGAGTTAATAATTTTTTCTTTAATTTTATTTGGTACGTATTTAACGAGTTTTTATAGTTATCTTCTTTTTCATACAATAGCAGAATTATTTAGTATTATCGTCGCGGGGGGAGTATTTGTAATTTGTTGGAACTCCCGTAAAAATATAGATAATTCTTTCTTTTTAGTAGTAGGGATCTCTTTTTTGTTTATTGGTGTTATTGATTTAGTCCACACTTTAGCTTATACTGGTATGAATATTTTTATAGGGTACGATTCCAACCTCCCTACTTCATTATGGATTGCAGCCCGTTATCTGCAGGCTTTTTCTTATTTATATGCCTCACTACTAGTAAATAAAAAAGTTAAGATATACTATCTGCTCATAGGTTATACTTTCATAACAGTTTTACTGCTATTTTTAGTTTTTGCAGGAATGTTCCCGGTTTGTTACATTGAAGGATCGGGTTTAACACTATTTAAGATTATCAGTGAGTACGTCATTAATCTTATTTTTGTAATAGCCATTCTTATAATGTATAAATTCCGTACAGAATTTGATAAAAAAATATTTTTATATATAATAAGTTCAATTTTAGCAACGATTGTTTCCGAGTTAGCATTCACGTTTTATGTAAGCGTCTACGGATTTTCAAATTTAATAGGGCATCTGTTTAAAATTGTCGCATTTTTTTTCTTATATAAGGCCATTATCGAAATCGGTTTAGAAAATCCCTATAATTTACTTTTTAGGAAATTGAAAAAATCTGAAGAAAGATATTATAATCTGTTCGAAGCATCACCCGTAGGAATAGCTATCGCGGATATGGAAGGCAATGTGAGAGCAGTCAACAAAAGATTTCAAGAAATTACAGGATATACATTTGCAGAATTAAAAAATATGAATCGGAGCGTCATTTATGAAGATCCAAAAGAACATAAAAAATTATTAGAACAGTTATTTGAAACTAGCAAAGTACGTAATTTTGAAGCTAGACTTAAAAGAAAAAATGGTGAATCCTTTTACACCCTAATGAATGCAGAATTAATAGATATCGGGGATGAAAAAGTAATCATTAACAACATTCAAGACGTGTCAGATAAAAAAGAATTTGAAATAGCGTTAACAGAAAGCGAAGAAAAATTCCGAACAATTGCGGAACAATCTTCATTAGGTATAGTTATTTTACAAGATGGATTTGTTAAATATTCAAACAATGCCTTATCCAACATTACTGGCTATTCCAAGGCTGAAGTTAGTAGATGGTCGCAAAATGAATTTACTAAAAACATACATCCTGACGACCTGCCCACCGTTATTGAGCACTATCAGAAAAAAATGAACGGAGATAAATATTTTTCATCTAATTACTCATGTAGAATTATTACAAAATCAAATAAAATTAAATGGATTGAAATAAGATCAAAAGCTATTCAATATCTTGGAAGATTCGCCGATTTTGCTACATTTATAGATATCAGCGAACAGCGAGAAGCTGAAAGGAGAAATAAAGAAGCTGAATTGCGTTATCGAACTACATTTGAGCAATCTCCAGATGGAATCATGATATTAGATCCCTCAACAAGAAGAGCAATTGAATTTAATGATCCAATTTGCAAGATGTTGGGTTATAACCGCGAAGAATTTGCGAAACTACAAATTAATGATTATGATGCGCATGAAAATCTGGAAGAGACGAAGAAGTATATTGAAAAAGTTCTAAGAGAAGGAAGAGACGATTTTGAGATCAAATTTCGAACTAAAGGTGGAGAAATTAGGGATGTTTATGTATCTGCAAAAGTAATTGAATTATCAGGAAAAATCTATCTCCAATCAATCTGCCGAGATATTACTGAGCGAAAGAAGGCTGAGGAAAAGATTGCAAATTTAGCTAAATTTCCTTCTGAGAGTCCTACTCCAGTAATAAGGGTGAATAATGAAGGGATAATTTATACCAACAAAGTTGGAGAAAATCTCTTTAATATTAGTAAAGGCAGCCCACTTCCAATAGTATTAAAAGATGATATTATAGAGGTACTCTCTAATAAAAAATTAAAAACTATAGAGAGAGAAGTCAATAACAAATTTTTTTCCTTTGTTATTACCCCGGTTGAGGGAGTAAATTATGTGAATGTTTATGGAATGGACATTTCAGAACGCAAACAAGCAGAGAGAAGATTAGAACAGTTAATTTCTACTGTATCACATGAATTGAGAACGCCCATTACCGTTATATTAATGTCATTAGATTATTTAAAAAATCATAAGGAAAATATCACTCCGGAATTGGAACAACGTTTAATGGATGGTATTACTAGAAATACCTCTTTACTTCACAAATTAGCCGAAGATATTCTTATGGTTTCAAGAATTGATGAATACCGATTAGAACTTGAAATGGTGGAATACAATCCGTTAGAGATAGTAAATGAGATTTTAACTCTATTGGAACAGAAGGGCAAAGAAAAAGGGATAAGTTTTGAAATAGAAATAGATGAAAATATTCGATTGTTAGGCGATCCAAAAAGGATTGACCAAATTTTTCGGATACTCATTGATAATGCGATAAAATATTCAGAGATAGATTCAAAGATTGAGATTAGTGCTATTAATAATTACAAAGGTAAATATAATTATAATGGAATAAAAGGAGTACTTTTTCAATTTAATGATTATGGCATAGGAATCCCCGAAAAAGATATGCCTCATTTATTCGAGCGATTCTTTAGATCTGAGCAAGTAGGAGAGATTAGTGGAACAGGTTTGGGATTAAGTATTGCTAGAGAATTAACGCGCCTTCATAGTGGAGAGATATTTGTGGAGAGCGAGTTTGAAAAGGGAACAACTTTTTTTGTATTTCTCCCTAGAACTGAAGGTTAATTTTAAAAAAAATTATAAAAACCTTTAGAACAATTATTGATTATAATAAAGAGAAATACGATAAATTTAGCTTGAAGCCACTTATTCTTGTTGTTGAAGATAATACAGACATTTTGTTTAGTATCAAGTTAATTTTAGAAGCAAATGGGTTTCAAGTAATTACAGCTGAAAATGGAGAAAAGGCACTAAAACTCCTTAATGAACTTGAAACACCTCCAGAAGTAATAATAAGTGATATTATGATGCCAAAAATGAATGGTTATGATTTTTTCAATGCCATTTTTGAAAATATACGTTGGAATAGGATACCATTCATATTTCTTTCAGCTCGATCATCACCCGAAGAAATTCGGTTTGGAAAAATGTTGGGTGTTGATGATTATATTACTAAACCCTTTAATGAAGATGATTTGATTGCTGCTGTAGCTGGTAAAGTCGCTCGAAATAAAAAAATAAAATCTATTAATCAAAAATTCGAAGAGTTGCTCTTATCATTAAATATAGAAAGCAAGGCATCGATATCTGAGGAAGAAAAAAACTTAGTCCATTTATTGATAGTCATATGGGATGATCGAATTGGCCCCCAACTAAAAGATTACTATCCGAAAGAAGGATATTTACCAATCCCAATTAGGGATGTAGGATCCCAACTATTTCAAGCTACTGTTTCGATTTATGGAAATGAAGATATAACTGAAGCAGAAGGACTTTTGTTAAATATTGAAAACATAAAAAAATATGGGTATATTCTTTTTGATGCCTATCAAGATAAAACCTCAAGAGGGGGAGAAAGACAATTTATGATTGCAGTTATTGCTCCCAAAATAAACTACTTTGAATCATTCGAAATCAAGAAAATCTTTAGAAATCTTTCTCTCAAATTAAAAAAGAATGAAGAATGGGATATAAAAGCATATTGGGAAGACCTTTCAAATGTGTTATCGACGCCTACTCTATAATCTTTAAATTAGTAATTTCCCATATTTTAAAAGTAATTTATAATAACAATTAATAATAATAATCTCAAAAGATAAGGTAATAGATAAAAAACTCGTTTGATAATATGAAAGCAAATAAGATAATTATAGTTCCCACGACTCACTGGGATCGTGAATGGTACATGACATTTAACGAATTTAGAGCCTATCTTGTAATAATGATGGATAAGCTGTTAGATATTCTCAAAAACGATCCCAAATTCAGAAAATTCACATTAGATGGTCAGGTAATACCGTTAGAAGATTACTTGGAAGTAAGACCAGAAAATCAAGAAATTATTGAAAAATTTGTGAAAGAAGATCGGCTTTCGATTGGTCCCATGTATGTATTACCTGATGGATTCTTAGTAAGTGGAGAATCTATTATTCGAAATTTAATGCTAGGACACATAATTGGGAGGAGATTCGGTAAAGTTATGAAAGCTGGATATATCCCGGACCCTTTTGGTCATATAGCACAATTACCCCAAATATTGCAGGGATGTGAAATTCCATCAATGTTATTTATGAGAGGGTTTGGAAACGAGTTTGAGGAAAACAATTTAAATATGGAATTCATATGGAACGCACCGGGGAACAGCGCATCGACTTTAACTATCCATTTACTTCACGGCTATTCCTCTGCGGCAAATCTTAATACCAGTATTATCGATGGAAAATATCAAACTGCACTCAAACAACTTAAAAAGGCTATAGGGAGACTAGAAAAGCATACGGCAACGGATATTGTCTTATTAAATAACGGTTCCGATCATTTATTTGCACAACCTGAAGTTCCGGAAATCCTTAAGCAATGGAATGAGGTAAATCCCAATAGTTTTATGGAAATAAATGATTTTGAAAATTACATAAGTCTGGTTTTATCAGCAAATCCTACATTAAAAAGTTTTGAGGGAGAACTCAGAGGAGGAAAATATCATCCGCTCCTATCGGGAGTGTTTTCTGCGAGAATGTGGATAAAGCAAAAAAATACGGAAATCGAACATTTATATGAAAAATATGCAGAACCCCTTTCTGCTATTACCTGGGCGCTTGATAAGTATAATAAATTCAGCTATCCGAATGCTTATCTCTGGACGGGACTTAAATGGTTGCTAAAAAATCATCCCCACGATTCTATATGCGGATGTAGTATCGATGAAGTCCATGAAGAAATGAAAACCAGGTTTCAGTGGGCCGAACAAATTGCTAATGAAATTACAAAAAATTCATCCATTTATTTATCTGATTTAATTAAGTTTAATAGAAAAGAAAATGGGAGAATTCCAATCATAATTTATAATCCCCTGCCGTGGGAGAGGAAAGATATATCATATTTTGATGTAATTGTCCTCGCAAATAAGGATCCTAATGAAATTCGGAGTGAATTGGCAATAGTTGATTATGAGGGTAATAATATAGAATACCAAGTTTTTAAGATAAAAGAGAAACCGAGACATTGGATTGAGCCAAATGCTACTTATCGAGTTAATTTCATAGCCGAGGTTCCCGCATGTGGATATAAAGTTTATTATGCGTCTCATAATAACCCTGAAAAGACTGTTAAAACTATAAAAGAACTTGATTTAAACCGGAACAGTATTGAAAACGAACACTATAAAGTGACAGTTAATTCTAATGGACAGATTGATTTATTAGATAGGAAAAGTGAAACCTTATATGAGGGTATATTACAATTTGAAGATGTAGGTGATTGGGGTGATGAATACGATTTTTCTGGCCCTAAAAAGGGTGGAATAGACAAAAAATTTACTTTACAAGACTCAACTCAACTAAAAACAAGTTTGAAGATAGATGGGCCCTCTCAAAAAACATTGAAGCTTAATATGATACTTAACTTACCAATTTCCTTAACGAAAGATAGAACGAAACGAGAAGAAAAATTAACACTAAACAAAATCAGCGTATATATCACTTTATATAAAGGAATTAATCGCATAGATTTCAAAATAAAGATTGATAACCATAGCCAAGATCATAGAATTAGGGCTATCTTCTCATCTAAAGTCAGGAGTAAGAAAGTTTTTGCTGATGGTCATTTTTATATTATTCCAAGAAATATAGAATTACCTAACAGTACTGGATGGGCTCAGAAAGCTCTGCCTACAAATCATCAAAAGGATTTTGTGTGTGTCCAAGATGATGCCACTTGTTTTGCTGTATTCAATAAAGGTTTACCTGAGTACGAGGCTATTAAAGATAATAACGGAACAATTAAACTTGCCATAACCCTACTAAGATGTGTTGGATGGCTTTCACGTGGAGATCTTGCGACAAGGACGGGTATAAGGAGCGCTATTGCAGGTCCTCCTTTACATACACCTGAAGCTCAATGTCTAGGAAAATATGATTTTAATTTATCATTGTGTATCAGAAATGAGAAAAGAGATTATTTAGATGCCGAGTTTCACATAATTGGTAAAGAATTTAACAATCCTTTAATGACAATCATACCAGATACCGTAAAGAATATCATAAGACAAAATGATAAGCTAATTTTATCTCCTTCTTCTGTTTTTCAGATATTTAAAAATGTCGCCGTTAAAGAATTTGAGCCGTATTTACCTGAAAGTATGAGCTTCTTAGAAATCGATAACAAAAACGTTTTACTAAGCGCTTTAAAGAAATCGGAAGAAGGTAATTCTTTAATTGTAAGGCTATATAACCTTGCATCGAGTTCTCAAAAAGTTAAACTAAGATTCTTTCAAGAAATAACCATAAAACATGCTGAGATTGCTAATCTATTAGAGGAAATCCCGAAAAACGAGATAAAAGCGAATTTACTCCAAATAAATGGAAATTATCTTGAACTTAAAATGGAATCCCATGTAATTGCGACTATTAAAATTGATCTTGGTAGGTCTTAACTAAGAGATAATAACATTTTTTATTTTAATGATAAACATATTAAGGTTTCGGGAATAAAATTAGACTGTAACTTCAGCTCCTTACATTATAAGCTACTCATCTTAAAGAAGAGATATAATTTTTCTTTAAATTCATCAAAATAAGAGAGAGTCCCGTCCCATTTTTTAACATCCTCGGGCTTATATAATTTTTCGAATATTCGGGCAATTACGTCGCATTGTTTATCTATTTTTTTATCTTTCATATTTACATCGGTTCTGCATATAAGAATCGCATTACCATCGAGTAGTGATTTAAGAATAAATTTATGGTTTTCTAATATAAAGCTGTTTAGACCTTTTTCGCTGAGATGTTGGCTATAGATTTTGATCGCAGAAACAAAACTTCCCATTAAAAATTTATTTAACCCAGTATCCTTAGAAATTTCTACAATCGGAATTCCTGCCCGTGAGAATACCCAGAGTTCCTTAAGAACAGAAGACATTTTTGAATTTTTTGGCATTAGGACCGTCTCTTTATTTATTAGATGAGGATTCTAGATGGATTGTTTTGACGATTAGCGCTTGGATTATGATCCATTTCTTAATTATTTTCGTGCCAGGAAATAATTCCTTAATATTTTTAACCAAGATTAAACTATATACAAAAAATATGATACCTCCAATTGAATAAATCAAGCTCAAATAAGAAATCCAATCTAAACTCATAATTATAATCCCCTTGATTATATATATCTTATTAGTTATATTTAATTTTTTTATTTTAAAAATAAATAATTTATGAAATTATAAACAGTCTAAATGTTTTAATTAACTATGAGCAAATTAAATTAATTTACTCTAATGCAGTAACTTTTATTTATGAAAATTAAAAAAGTCAATATTAAGAAATAGAGATGGTTTAAATTGAAGCACGAGATTGTACGTATTGAACTTACCCCGTTGTATGTACCTTTTAAAGAAGTTGTGAGAAAGGCTATGGGGGAAGGAGAAGGGACATTAGGGATGGCCATCCCCGCTGAAGAGGCATGGCTCGGAGGTGATTTTGTAATTGCGAAACTAATTAGTAATGATGGAACTGAAGGCATTGCAGAATCATTTGTTTGGCTGCCAGAATCGGGAGTCTCTCCATTACAAATTATTGATGCCGTAAAAGGAGGATTGGCTAATTATGTATTAGGAGAGAGCCCGTTCAATATCGAGAAAATTAATTGGAGAATGGATAATAACATAGCCCGCAGTGAAAATGCAAAGGGTTTGTTAGACATGGCATGTTACGATTTGATGGGGAAATTAACAGGGCTCCCCGCTTGTTGTTTCATGGGAGGTAGAAATGTGGATGAAATACCGCTCGCAGCCCTCATACCCCTTGGATCTCCTATGTTAATGAAAGGGTTAGTTAGAAGCTATTTTAAGAGGGGATTCCGAACTTTTCGATTAAAACTCGGAAAGAGTATCCAAGAAGACGTAGAAATTTGTCAGAATATTCGACGTGCATTAGGAAATGAGATTAGATTGCGCGTAGATTACAATCAAGCATATACGCCATCTATGGCAGTTCGTGCCATTAAAGCTATTGAGCCTTTTGGTATAGATTATGCTGAGCAGCCTGTCCGCAAGGATGATTACTTAGGTATGGCATATGTGCAAAAAAGGGTAGATACCCCATTAATGTCGCATGAGGGATATTCTTCTCTACGAGATTTTATCACTTTAGTTGAATTGGATGCTGTTGGCGTTCTTGGAATAAATTCAGAACGACCCGGGGGAGTTACGAATGCTTTAAAAGCATTGGATTATGCGATAAGTAAGGGTCTCACCGTGGTATTACATAACCAACCCCTTGGAATTGCATCTGCCATGCATATATATTTTCATGCCGGACAATATTATTCAATTGCTCATGCTACTGAATTATTCGGTGATGAGATGATGGAAGATGACCTTATTGTAAAGCCTATCGATTATAGTGTAGGTACGGCGAAAGTTCCAGAGGGACCTGGTTGGGGAGTTGAGCTGGATGAAAATGCACTGCAAAGATATGCAATCGCAGAAACCACAATATTGAAAAAATAATTTGCAATAATTTTTAATTTATCATTCATTTGTAAAATTATCCATATAAAATTATCAAATTAAGACATTTTAAGTTCAAATTAAGACATTTTAAGTTCAAAATTAAGACATTTAAAGGAGAAAAGTTATGAGCAATGAAAAAGAAATTAATGAAATTGAGCATTCCACTAAGACGCATGCGTCATATGCCCTTGGAAGTTTGTTCGACGATTTTATTATCACAGCTTTAGGCATAATGGTTTTCAAGTTCTATGAGACGGAGGTATTTCTACCTATTATTTTTATAACTATAGCAATTTCTATATACGGGCTTTGGAATATGATAAACGACCCTATTGCCGGGCATATATCTGACAAATCCACAATTAAATTTATGAGACGTAAGGGAAAAAGATTCACTTGGTTTATGATTGCGTCTATTCCGTGTTCGTTAATGTTTGTTTTTATATTCTTGCCGCCTACAGGGAATGATATAGCAGTTTTTATTTGGCTGTTAGTGGCTTTATGTGTCTTTGATACACTTTTTTCATTTATGATGATAAATTGGCAAAAAATGTTCCCTGACAAATTCCGTTCGCAGAAGGAACGGACTAAAGTTGGAGGCATTCAAATTCTTTATTCTTTAGTAGGGTTAACGTTAGGAATGATGTTACCGGTATTATTCATAACAACTGGGGGCCCGGGTACAAACATTCCTTCGTATGTTACTGTGGGAATGATAGTGTCTATAATATGTATTGTCACAGCTATATTAATACTTCCTGGTATGCGTGAAGATAGAGAAATGATAGAACGCACTTTTCAGATGGTTATAAAAGAGGACGCTCAAGAAACGTTTATTAGTAAAATGAAATTTGCCTTTAAACAAAAGAACTTCATAGCATATCTCATGGCATATCTGGCTCAAACCACTGTAATGGTACTCATGCTTGCCTCAGTTCCATACTGGACACAATATGTTGTTAATGAAGATCAATACACTGTATTAATAGCATTATTTGCATTCCTTCTAGCAAGTGTGGCTTCTGCTCCATTTTGGATTACAATTGCCCGTAAATACGGGAATAGAATAGGTTATATGTGTGGAACAGGGGGTACGGCTATATTCTTAATATTAACAATGTTCATATGGGAGTTTCCATTTTTTATCATAGGTTTCATTTGTATTGGTATAAGTATGGGGGCAACATGGAGCTTAATTTATGTGTGTTTCTCA
>JAHQWS010000026.1 GCA_029856295.1 Promethearchaeia archaeon | reverse complement strand
GACAAAAGATAGTTATATGCAATGGTTGCTAAAAGATTTTGATGCCGCAGACCTCGTAGAGACCATTTGGACTCAGTTTTCTTTTGATATAGCTCAATTATGGGTGAAAGAATTCTATGTAGAGCTTGATTTATCTAAGTTAACCGATGGTGAGGATGCCGATGTTGAGGACATATTTGAAAGAGCTGATGTTGAGTTCTATTTATTTACTCACCATTTAGCTGGAGCATTCTTATACTATGATAATGATACAAGCGGAGATATCACAGTTAATTATGATTATGCAAGAAATGAAACTGGTGATATAATATATACTAACGGTACAGCAGCTATGGTACCTACAACTAATGAAGTAACTCATAGATTGATTTTAGGAACAGTAGAGAATTTTGTTTTCAAGGAACCTAAAGTTGATGAAGATGATGATACTGTGTCTTGGGGTTTACGTTTAGAAAAGGCCAATATGTCAGCCGTTCCCGTCGGAGTAGACTTAAATGCATATGTAAATGCCCCTGAAGAAGAGCTAGACTCTATATACTTCGGATTAGAATTTGAAACAGAGACTGAAAAACATAAAAGTGGAAAAATTAATCAAGAAGCACATGTGAAATTAGAGACCAATTTTGCTCCATGGAATGATGATAATGGTCCGAATAACCCAAGTGTGAAGGGTAATGATTTAGATATGGCAATTATATATGTTTCAAGCATTTTACATTTTGATTTGCATATCGAAAAAGGTGACGACGAGGATGATGAAATTGAACCTGAAGATGAGGAGGATTTTACAGAACAAAAGTACTCATCAAGTTCACAAACCTTAAAAGTAGGAGATTATCTTGCTGAAGATAATGAAGATAAACTTGATTTTGTAGATATTGCTGGACCGGGTTATTTGTTAGGAAATTCTACAGACAAGTCCCGATATGCTGCTAGCACAAGTATTATTCCGATTGCTTTATGGGAAGGGGAAGAGCATAGAAGCGAAACCGATGTTGAGGATAAAGATGACACGGATAATGATTTTGCGGCTGATGTTGATGCCGTAGCGGAATGGAACATTTTATTATACGCAGTTTGTTATCCGGACTTTAATGGTTCAGGTAAAGGTATCTGGCATGATCCTACTTTCAGTGTCTATATGGTGTTTACTCCTGAGGAACCTGGCTTCTGGGCATTAATCTTACTCATAGCTGGTGTTGGCTTAGCTGGTGTTGCGACAATTTTAATCAAAAGAAAAAAAGATAAATTGTAAAAGGTTGTACTAACTTTCAAATTTATATTTAATAATATTTTTTTATTTTTCTATTTCTTTACATTTTTTCTTAGTGTTTTTAAACCATTTCGATATTTTTATAAAAAAGATTGTTATTTAAGTGTATTATTCCACTTTCTTTTACGGATTTCTATAATCGAGTCAATTTAATGCGAAAAATTTTTAACAAAAGCTACATAAATAAAATTATTAGTGAAATATAGTTAAAAGATTTAAGATTTCAAAAAAGTAAAATAAGAAGTACTTAAGGAAAAAGTGAGATGATAAGAGATGCCAATAAAGAGCGAAGATAAGTATGAAGTTAATGAAAATAAGAGATGGTTTCAAAAATGGTGGCCTAAGGACGTCCCAAAAAATATTAGCTTACCAGAAATGACCGTCAATGAAATGCTTGAAGAACAAGTTGGAAAATACGCAGATCATAATATAATGTGGTTTTTAGAGACTTGGATGACTTATAGGGAATTTCAAGATCACGTAAACGCATTTGCCACTGCTCTAGATAATTTAGGAATTAAAAAACGCGATGTTGTTGCTATACACTTACCAAATTGCTTTCAATACATTATAAGTTATTATGCCATTACTAAGATTGGGGCAATCGCTACCGGGGTAAATCCAACATACCAACCTATGGAAATCTTGCATCAATTAGATATTACCAAACCTAGAATACTTATCGTACTAGATGCTTTATATGAACCTTACATTAAACCAATTATAGCCAAATCTAGTATAGAGAAAGTAATCTACACAAATGTAGCTGATTTAGCACATGGGTTAGGCTTTAAAAGGACCTTAGGAAAATTGTTAAAAAAAATTCCTAAAGGTAAGGTAGATTTTCCCGGAGCACTTAAATTTATGGATCTTTTAAACACTCCACCAGCCGTTCCAAATATAAAAATTGATATCAAAACCCATCCAGCAACATACATTATGACTGGTGGAACAACAGGTTTACCTAAAGCAGCGGTTTTAACTCACTTCAATGTGGTTTCTAATGCTAATCAATGTGTTTATTGGTTAGGGGGAGAAACACCAGGTATTGGATGTGTTGGCGTGCTTCCATTATTTCACAGTTTTGCTCATACTGTGGTAATGAATGCAACGATAAAATTTGGGGGATGGATGATGTTATTTCCAAGACCCCCTAACACAGAGGATTTACTTGCGGATATTGAAAAATTGCCTGCACCTGAGGGTTTAGTCTATCCTGGAGCGGAGATTTTATTTAAGAGGTTGGCTGAGTTTGAGGAGATTAAAAAATTTCCCGGAGTTATGGGAAAGCTAAAGTTATGTGTTTCTGGAGCAGGTCCATTACACAGACCTGTGCACGACGCTTTTGTCGAGAATACTGGTGGTCGAATTGTTGAAGGTTATGGATTAAGTGAATCTACCCCTGTTGTTAGTGCGGGGAATTTATTTGGTGAGAGTCCAATTGGAGTAATTGGGATGCCTTTTCCAGCAACTGAGTGGGGAATTTGGCCTGCTGAGGATTTTAGTCAAGGTCCTATCAGCATGGGGAATCCTGATGATACTAATTTTGGTGAAGAACATACTGGAGAACTATGCGTCCATGGTCCTCAAGTTATGTTGGAATATTTGAATAAACCAGAAGAAACTGCCAATACAATTAAAGAATATAATGGAAAATTATGGTTATTAACAGGAGACATTGGATTTATGAACGAAGATGGTACAGTTGAGCTGAGAGATAGAAAGAAACAACTCATTAAATATAAAGGATATTCTGTCTATCCAAAAGAAGTAGAAGAGCTTCTTATGAAACATCCTGAAATTTCAGAAGTCGCTGTTGCAGGATTGCCACATGATGAATTTGGAGAGGCTGTTAAAGCCTGGGTCGAATTAACTCCAGGCTCTACTCTAACTCAAGAAGCAATTAAAGAGTGGGCTGCTGAAAATATGACACATTACAAACGCCCGTATTATGTTGAAATTATAGAGGAAGTCCCAAAAAATTTAATTGGAAAAGTACAAAGACGTTTACTACAAGAAGCAGATCCAATCTGGCAAGAAAAAAAAGGAACATCTAAATAATTAAGGAATAAATATTAGAAGTATGTTTATAAATTAATTCCTTTTTTTTATCTTTTTCTTAAAAACATCATTGACTAACAATAACTTTAAGCCAAAAATCTAAGCAAGAAGAATTGAATTAAATAAGGTGTATATTCTTCTAATAAGTAAAGTCAAAAATTAAGAAAGATCTGACTTCTGTAGCATTATTTTAGTTAAAGCCTCAAATGTTTTTTCTACATTTTCACCCGTTTTAGAACTGCATTCTATAAACGCATCCATATCTCTTGATTCAGAAATTTGGATTCCTTCTTCGCTGCTAACTTCTCGTTCGGCAAGGTCGGCTTTGCCACCGGCTACAATCACAGGGAACATTTCTTCTATTTTCTTCCTTATAACTGTAAGCCAATTATCAATATGGGCTAAAGAAGAATAATTTGTTATATCATACATGAAGATGCCGCCGTTAGCTCCCTTAACATAAGTGGGCAATAAGAATCTAAATCGTTCCTCACCACCAAAATCCCAAATCTGAAGCTTAACCTTTTTCTCATCTATTTCCAAACTTTTTACTTCGAAGTCTACCCCGATTGTCATTGTTGAGTCAGGTATAAATAATTCAGTTACATATCTCTGAGTTAATGTAGTTTTCCCGCACCCACCGTCTCCAAATATTACTATTTTATAGGTGGCATCATACATGATTCTAATACAAACTAAAAGTGGTTTTTTTTTTTCTTAACATTATGATTTCTATTAATTAATTTAAATTTTTGTCTTTAAAAAAATAAATCTATATATAGTATCTAATTTGCCCTTTATAAAATTTAATATTAAATTTAACTCATTCTGATTATGCGTCCTTAATTAGTACTTCTACAGCAGCATTACATATAATTATTTTATCTGTTGTATCTCCTAATTCTTTGATCATTATGCCCTGAGCAATAAGCCCTCCTTTTTCTACTTCAAGTGATTTTTCTCCAAATGGAACTGCTTTTAACACTTTTTTTTCATCAATCTTGTCCGGATATGGTGCTCCAATCTTTACATGAACTTTCATTCGTAAAAGATCCTTGGGTTCTTTAAAATTACAGAAATCGGCTATTCCTGTCAAACAATTGTTAGATATTGCATTTTTAATAGCTTTTATTGCCGCATTCGTGCAATCATCATCATGACCGTGTTGGTCGACACCCTGACCTATCTGAACAATAAACCTTTTGTAATTTTGATTCATTTTTATTGCCATGTGTATAGTTAATGATAATATTATATCTGAAACAAATAATTCTTCAATCAAAAGTTTTTATGTTTTAGTTCTAAACGATATAAAAAATTTTATGAGCTACTCTTAATATATTTTAACAATACTGAATTGAAAATGTAACCTATTCTTCAAATAATAAATAAATAACAGATTTGGTGTTTTAAAAGGTACAATGAAGATAATTGATAAAAAAACTATTGCTGAATATCTAAATACCTCCATCACGAACTTTTCAATAGAAGAGCTGGAAAGTTTAATTGAAATTCCACCTCAAAATATTAACTATTCCTACGCCTTTCCTGTCTATAGACTAGCAAAATTTGAAAAAAAAGCACCAAATTTAATTGCTGAAGATTTGAAAGAAAAATTAGTTTTGCCCGAATATTTGGATGAAATAGAAGCAAAGGGTCCTTATTTAAATTTTAGAGTCAATACTTTTACTATTTTAAATAACATCTACGAATTAAATCAAGACTATGGAAAAATAAGAGAAATTACTGAAAAGGGTAGATTCAATCCTCTAAAAATTGTAATAGAATATCCTGCACCGAATACAAATAAACCCCTTCATTTAGGACATGTTCGGAATATGTTGTTAGGAAATTCTTTATCTCAAATATTAGCATATAAAGGTCATGAAGTTTTTCAAGTTAATTTGAACAACGATAGAGGGATTCATATCTGTAAAAGTATGCTCGCATATAAAAAGTGGGGAAACAATGAGGAGCCAAAAGAAAGGAAATCAGACCATTTTGTTGGTGATTATTATATCAAATACAGTCAAAAGGAAGAGGAAGATGAAAATTTAATAGATGAGGCAATGGATTTGCTGAAACTATGGGAAGAAGGAGATCCAAATACAAGAGCTTTATGGAAAAAAATGAACTCTTGGGCGATTAAAGGTTTCGAAGAGACATATAAAAAATTCGGAATTTCATTTGACAAGGAATATTTTGAGTCTGATTTCTATCTAAAAGGAAAGAATAAAATCATTGGAGGATTAGAAGAGGGAATTTTTGAAAAAAAAGATGATGGAGCAATAATAGTCCGATTAAATGAAGGATATAATCTTCCAGATAAAGTTTTACTTCGAAGTGACGGAACTTCAATATATATAACTCAAGATATTTATTTGGCATATTTGAAAAAGGAAGATTTTGATTATGACGAATCTATTTATGTGGTGGGCAATGAACAAGATCTTTACTTTAAACAACTTTTTGCAGTGTTGGAGATTATTGGATTTAAAGAACAGAAATACCATCTCTCTTATGGCATGATTAGTCTACCTGAGGGTAAAATGAAAAGTAGAGAGGGCACCGTGATTGATGCGGATGATATTATTGAACAAATGAATAATCTTGCTTACAAAGAAGTTAATAAAAGGTATCCTTCACTTGATAAAGGAAAAAAAAATAAAAGAGCAGAAATAATTGGCATGGCAGCTTTGAGATTTTTTATTTTAAAATTTAATCCAAAATCTGATTTTGTTTTTAATCCAAAAGAGAGTATCTCTTTTGAGGGAGAAACAGGACCATACATTCAATATTGTTATGCGAGAATTGAATCAATAATTAACAAATCTAACGAGAAAATTGATTTGAATATCAATTTCAAACTCTTAAACCATGAAAAAGAACTAATTTTAATCAAACAGCTAAATTATTTTCCAGAAATTATTGATATAGTAGTCAAAACTTATGGTATTCATTTGATACCCCAATATCTTTTAAGTTTATGCCAAGAATTTAATTCATTTTATGGAAGTTGTCAAGTTATCTCAGAAGATAAAGATTTAGAGAGAGCAAGATTATTATTAATAAAATGCGTTCAAATAGTTATAAAAATTGGTTTAAATCTTTTGGGAATAGAAACATTAGAAGAAATGTGATATTTAATTAATAGAAAAATTTAATAATTATCATGAAATTTTATGATTTTGGAGACATTATTGAATCTGATACTCAATTTGTAATTTTTGGAATACCCTGGGATTACTTAACTTCTATTGAGGGTCCGAATTCATCTCTCGCCCCTCAAAAAATTCGGGACGTAACGGAAAATTTAGCACTTACCACCGAATTAGGATTTGAAATCCCGAATATCAAAGCTGTCGATTTAGGAGATGTAAAAATTGAACCCTCAAATGTGGATAAAAATTTAAACGAAATAGAAACTTTTATGAACTCAATATATCAACAAAAGTCGGATATAATACCAATTATGATAGGGGGTGATCATTTCTGTTCTTTAAATGCAGTCAAAGCTGTAGGCGATAATAGAGATAATAAGAAAGATTTTGGTATTTTAATATTTGATTCTCATTTAGATCTTTATGAAGAATGGGATAAAGGAGTGTATTCACATGCTACAGTTTCTCATAGAATTTATGATTTAGATTATATAAACAATAAAAATCTATTAATAGCAGGATCAAGAGATATTGACATTCCCGAGTTAGAAATTGCTAAAAAGGAAAATATAAGACATTTTGATGCACATCTCCTTGTTGAAATTGGCTTAACACAGTTTATTAATAATATAATTAATTTCTTTAAAAGTTCAAAAGTAAAAGATTTATATATTTCAATTGATATAGATGCCCTTGATCCCTCAATAGCTCCTGCCACCGGGTATGCTATTCCAGGTGGCTTTACATATCGAGAGATGTGGAAGATTTTAAAAGAGATAACTACCCATTTTAATGTAGTAGGTTTTGATTTAGTTGAGGTCGCCCCGAATTTAGACCTTCCTAATAATGTAACATGTAATTTAGCAGCAAAATTGATTATAGAATTCATGGTTTTTATTGCAAATAACCAATAGGTTAGAAAAAATGAAAGATAAAAATATTAAAGAAATTTTTAAAAAAGTCAATCAATTCCAGATAAAAAATGACACAGATATTGTCAATCTTATTGAAGATCTTAAAGGAACTGGTTTTAGTGCTAAAAGATTGGCTTTAGCATGTGAGATTTATAAAGAAATGATTGAAGATAAAGATTGTGTCAAGTTTTTTGGGTTAGCTGGTGCTATGGTTCCAGTTGGTATGCAACAAATAATTCATGATTTCATAGAAGAGGAATACATCGATATATTAGTAACCACTGGTGCGAATTTAACACATGATATCGCAGAAACTTTAGGGTATCACCATCTTCAAGGTGAGGTTCATATTGAAAGTTTAGATGATGCAAATTTATATGAGCAAGAAATGAATAGGATATACGATGTCTTTTTGCCAAATAAGGTTTATGAAGGTATAGAAGATTTTGTATCGAAATTAAAGATCCCAGATAATAACATGTCCGTAAGTGCATTCTTAAAATTTTTGGGAGAACGTGTACCAGATAATCCTAAATCAATTTTAAGGATTTGTGCTGATAAAAATATTCCAATATTTTGTCCAGCTTTTACTGATTCCGGTTTAGCGCTGCAATTAGGATTTCACCATCAACAATTAAATCTCAATCATTTTAAGGATATGCTTGAAATGGTTAATTTAGCATGGGATGCGAAGAAAGCAGGTATTTGTATTATTGGAGGAGGTGTACCAAAAAATTTTATATTCCAATCTATGCAATTTTGCCCGAATTCTGCTGATTATGCCATTCAAATTACAATGGATAGACCAGAACCTGGTGGACTTTCGGGTGCCACATTGAACGAGGCTATGTCTTGGGGCAAGATTAATAAAAATGCGAAGCATTCAACTGTTATCTCAGATGCAACGATAGCGCTTCCAATAATTTTTTGGTATTTAAAAAAATCAGGTGAAGGAAGATAATTATTTTTAAAAAAAAGTGCCTTTGAGTTTCTCATCTACAGTTTTTGTTTCAGAACCAAAAACTTTATCAAGATTTTCTTTAAAGGTTCGAAACTGAGAGACTTCTGACAAATTTTTTCCATCATATTTTTCAATAAATTTTCTCATAATCTCCTTTAATGAGGGAATTACTACTTTTGAGAGATATTTATCCATTTTTTTTTCCTTATCTAATATGGCATAAACAATTATAGGTTCGGGTTCTGGAGAATCTTGTGGTTTTATTTTATCTTCGACAAACGATATAGTAAATTTTTTCATTTCAAAATACTCAATTGAATCTATAGAAAAAGCACTCTCTGCGAAATTCAAGAGAGCAGTTAATAGAGCTGATCTTAGATCTTTATCAATTTTATCATCTGATGTTTGATGATATTTTGCGTGCAATAAGGTAAAGCCCCTGAATAATATACCACTTTCACGTATAACCATACTAATAATTTACTCTGCAATTAGATATTATTTTAAACTCTCAATTTAAATATTGTGATACTAATTATGTTAAATATACACACGCATTCTATTAAATATATTTAGATATAAAAGATGAAAAATTTAAAGTTCTTCATACCAATTATTGAAAAATTTCTTCCAGTGTACTAATTCAGCAAACATTACTTTTTTTTTCCAAGCTTTTAATACTTCAAAGTACTTTTCCTTATAATCTCCAATCAATTGTTTTTTAGTATATGATTTAGAAGGCTTTTCTGGAACTGAATTTTTTAATGAATTAGAAGGAAGTTTCCACCATTCTTTAATGAATTTAGTTCCAAATTTATTTTCGTAATAGTCCATATTTTTATATACAAACACATTTGGATAATTTGAAAAGAGTGTCGGGCTAATTTGAATATTATCATGCATGGCATAGGAGTTAACGAAGTCTAATGTTTCATTAAATGAAGCTTGATCTTCTCCCGGAAATCCTAATAGAATGTTTAATCTACAATATGTCTCATTTGAGTCTTTATATAGGTTTAAGAGGGATTTCATTGTCTCAACATATTTCTGAGGATTTTGGGTCTTATGCATTTCGGGTAATAATTTCTTACTTGCTGATTCAAATCCAAATCCGATAACCATTCCACATGCTATATGCTTTTTAATCAAATCCGGTCTATTTTCAAAAGATTCTACTCTACTCTGACACGAGAATCGAAATTTTTCATGTAAGTTTTTTTGAATTATATAATCTAAAACCCTTTCACTAATAGAAACTCTATTGAATGATTGATCTGCGAAGGCTATTTTTCGTAAATTATTATTATATTTATCAACAATTTTGCATAATTTTGAAAAGTGTTTTTTGAACTTATCAAATGTAAAGTTCCGAAATTCGAAGTTTTTCGCACAGAATGCACATTGATACGGACAGCCTCTTGACATGTAAAATTCAAAATTAAATTTATCTTTAAAGGGATATCGATCTAAATACAATTCATAGTCCGGAAATGGTAATGAATTAATGTCAATGCAACCATCTGAATTTATTATAAGTGTTTCCATATTTCTTCTTAGACGATTGGATTTAAATAAATCTAATAAGGTTAATTCAGCTTCTCCTCTTATTACAAAATCAAAAGGCGAATTTTTATATGCAAAATCCTTAGGAACAGCTGTTGGATGATAACCGCCTACAATAATATTTTTTTTTGGAAATTCTTCTTTTAATATCTTTGCAATTAAATTTGTCTGATGATATTGGAAACTCGTATAGCAATTAATACCTA
>JAHQWS010000025.1 GCA_029856295.1 Promethearchaeia archaeon | reverse complement strand
GAATAGCTCCCTTTTATGAAGCAGATTTACAAGAAATAATGGATGAGATTAAAACTGAAAAACCAGAACTTTTGCAATGTTTGCTTGATCCTGTAAAAGCTGTTACAGACACGGATATCTCTATGATTACTCAAGGTACTCCGATGCGGGAAGATAAGAGCATAAATTTGGGGTATATTGAAAGTACAGCAAGAGAAATAGGAGAAGCATTGAAAACGAAAGATAAATATCATTTGGTAGTGGTCAGATCAACGGTTGTACCTGGCACTACTAGGAATTTGGTAGCCAAATTAATTAAAGAAGTTTCTGGGAAGGAACCGAGGAAAGCCTATGGATTATGTATGCAGCCTGAATTTTTGGCAGAAGGTCAAAGCATATCTGATACCTTAAGACCCGACAGAATTATTATTGGAGAGATTGATGAAAAAAGCGGCGCGATGCTTCAAGAATTCTATGAATTTTTTTATGGTGATCATTTAAAAAATTGCCCGGTATTACGAATGAATTTAGAGAGCGCGGAATTAGTGAAGTATGGAAATAATTGCCTCCTCTCAACAAAAATAAGTTATGCTAATGAATTCGCCAATTTTGCTGAATTAGTGCCTAATATCGACGTTGATCAGGTTATGAAAGGAGTTGGATTAGATTATAGAATTAACTCTCGATTTCTAAGAGCAGGTGTAGGATTTGGTGGTTCATGTTTTCATAAAGATGTGAATGCAATAAAAGCATGGTCTAAATCTAAAGGTTATACTTCAAGGTTATTAGAAGCTGTTTTAGATATTAATGATGATCAAGCTATTCATATTGTCGATATTGCAGAGGAATTAGCTGGTAAGTTAGCAGGTAGAAGAGTTACCATATTAGGACTTGCATTCAAACCTGGAACTGATGATATGAGGGAAGCAGCAAGTATTCGAACGATAAACGAGTTAATAAGGCGAAATGTCACTGATATTATTGGATTTGACCCGAAAGCAAATGAAACGGCAGAAATTGAATTGGGAAAAAAAATAAAATATGCTACTTCAATTGAAGAGGCTCTAAAAGATTCAGAATGTGCTTTTTTAATTACTGAATGGGATGAATTTAAGAATCTCAAACCAGAAGACTTTAAAAAAACTATGAAAACACCAAATGTTATAGATGGTAGGAGACTCTTTGATTATGATGAATTCAGTAATGCACTACCATTCAGAGCTATAGGTCGAGTTGCTCTAAAATAATGAAAAATTCTAACTTATCTTTTATATTTTGTTTTCTTGTTCCATGGTAATAATTTATCTTAGAAAACAAATTATTAATTCAAATTTTAATAACCTTATATATTATGATTAAGAAAAATTATGAGGATGTTAATGAAGAGGTTGTAACCAAGGCACAGTCAACTAAAACAACTATTCGTTGGCTCATAACAAAAGATGATGGCCCAACAGGCTTTGCGACACGAAGGTTTGAAATCAAACCAGGAGGGCAAGTTGGAATTCATGGTCATTCTGAAGACCATCACGTTTATGTATTAAATGGAAAAGCGCAATTCATCGATGCTCAGAACAATATAAAAGAAGCAAATAAAGGAGATGTCGTATATATCCCTCCTAACGAAGCTCATGGAATAATTAATAATGGCAATGAAACTTTTATCTTTATATGTGTAATTCCATATTTATAAGAGTATAAATAAATAAAATAGAAAAAGGTTATATTGGTTTTAATAAATTATCAATTTTTTCAAGTCTTTTTTCCCTTGTTAAACTTTCGACCATAGGATTAAAATTACCATAGAGTCCTTTATGAAAAACTGGCTTATTTATTCTATATATAACTCCTATTGGTAATTTGTCTCTTCTTTTCGCAACTTTCATAGCCTCTTCATATGTTTTCGGTTCATCCTTAATTATTTCGGTATTATTTCTATAAAATTCCCAGGTATTACGATATGCAACAGCAGGTTGCAATATCTCAATTAATGAAAAACCCTCGTGTTCAATCGCTTGAACAATCAAATCTATAAAATGATCTGTTTTACCTGGAAAAGCCCTCGCCAGAAAAGTAGCACCGGCTTCCATCAAAAGAGACAACGGATTAAAAGGGTCTTCAATGCTGCCCTTTGGTGTAGATGGTCCTTTCCACCCCTTTTCGCTTAAAGGAGAGTATTGTCCCGTAGTTAGAGCATACACACCATTATTATGCATCAGAATTGTAATATCTGCATTTCGTTTAGCCGCAAATATTGTATGAGCTAAACCTTCTCCCATACAATTCCCATCCCCTGAAAAAGTCACCAATTTTAAATCAGGATTGGCAATTTTAATTCCTTGTATTGTAGCCATATCACGCCCATGTAAAGAATAAAACCCACTAAGGTTAAGGTAATCGAACATTTTTCCATGGCAACCAATACCAGATGCGATAATAATATTATCACGCTTAATTCCTCGCTCCTCTAATTTAATAACAGCTTTTTTAAAAGCACTCAGGATGCTAAAATTTCCACATCCAGGGCACCATGTATTTTCCGCATATGTTCCTAATTCGTCCAAATTATAGAACCTCCTTAATTTTGTCTGACAGATCAATAGGATCAAATGGTCTTCCATCATATCGATTAATTAATGATTTTGTTATAATCCCCGTTTTTTCTTTAAGCAATGTTGAGAACTGACCTGCCTTACTTAATTCAACTGTAACTACTGATTCATTCTTATATTTTTCTAAAGCCCAAACTGGAAATGGACTTAGAAATCGCGGTTGTATGACTTTAGCTTCAATATCACCAAATTTGAGCGCTTCCAACACACTCATAGTGGTAGATCCATAAGTAAAAATGAGAGGGCCTTTATCACTATAAATATTTACAGTATTTTTTGTCTTTAAATGTTCTACTATAGCTTTATTTTTTTTTTCACGCTTATCATGCATTATATTTATTAACTTAGCATTTTCTGTAGTAATTCCTAATTCATTATGCTCATAACTGGTCCATTTAATCACTTCCTTCGAGGGAGGGAATAATAAGGGCGAAATCCCGTCCTTTGTATCAAGATATCTTTTATATTCTCCTCCCGAGTGCATTTTAGGGTCTGCCCAGTTGGTTTTTTCAACATTTATATCTACTGTCATTTCACTTTCAGATAAATGTTTTTCAGTCAATAATATACCAGGTGTTTGAAATTTCCAGACTAGTTCAAGCATTTCAGCAGTTAAATAATACGCTTCTTCCATAGTACTAGGACTTGCAACAATTCTCAAAAATTCTCCATGACCAGCATGAAGAGCAAAATTTAGATCACCTTGTTCCGTATAAGTAGGAACACCTGTTGCCGGACCCGATCTCATAGACAATGCACATAATACAGGCGCTTCTGCCATTCCAGCTAATGAAAATCCTTCCTCCATAAGAGCGAAACCACCACCACTAGACCCTACCATAGCTTTTGCTCCGGCAAAAGTTGAACCAATAGCCATATTTATTACAGCAATCTCATTTTCAGGATGGACCACTGTTAAGCCAAAATTATCAGATTGAGCAGCCATAAAATGTAAAATAGAAGAAGCAGGTGTCATAGGATAGCCATAATAAACATCTAAACCAGCTGCTATGGCTCCTAAAGAAATTGCTTGGTTTCCTGAGATTTTTGGTCTTAATTTATCACCCTCCTCTAATTGAAATTTGTTTCCTATCTCCGGATAAACTATGTTATATATTTTAGTGGCATAAGAAATATTATCTTCTTTACCTGAACGATATTCCCGGCCTATTATTGAAATCATATCTTCTTTAGCAAAACCTATTGCTGCTGCTAAAATAGCAACACCTCCTACTCCAAGCATTAACCGAGGATTAGGGTATTTTTTTGCTTCACTAGTTAGAGGAACACCAATACCTTCCATGTTTCCCTCCAGATCAGAATTATAGACCATAATTCCACCTTCTGCGAGGTGGTTAATGTGTGTATCATAGCTTCTTTTATCAAGGTTCACTATCAGATCTGCCTTCATATAATGGCTACTGATCCATCTGTTGGATGTACTTACTACTGAAAAATTATGACCTCCCCGAATTAAACTCATATAATCAAGTAATTGAAAGACATGGAGTCCTTTATTAATAAAAATCTGAGACGCAACAGAGCCAGTCTTTTTTGCCCCTTCTCCCGCCTTTCCACCCACAATAAAAGTAAATACATCGTTAACCATAAAATTTTACCCTACAATTTGGTGTAATTTATGAAATTCTTACAAATAATTTCTTATAAAGTAATCTAATAAGCAGATATATAAATTTGAGCCTTATAATTTCAAAATTGACTTCTCAAATAGTTTCCTCTCCATATAAGAAAAAGACTTTTATTAAACAATAGATTTTCATTATTAATTTTACAAAAGATTTATTTCATGTAAAGAAAATAATAAATTAATTCTAATCAAAATTAATTACTGAAATCAAATGGTCATGACTGAAAGTAAAGAATTCAATCCATACATCTTGGGAATATGCTGTAATTGGTGTACTTATGCTGGTGCTGACCAAGCAGGGACATCACGTATGCAAAGACCGGCAAATTTGAGGATAATGCGAGTTATGTGTGGAGGTCGAATAGAACCTCAATTTGTTTTAGACGCTCTCATGAATGGGGCGGATGGTGTTTTGGTTTCGCATTGTCATCCTGGTGATTGCCATTATGTAGAAGGCAATTTAAAAACTATTAGAAAAATTCCAATGCTTCATCTTTATTTAAAACAATTTGGAATTAATCCTAAAAGAGTTAAATACTCTTTTGTTTCAGCATCTGAGGGAGCCGAATTAACTGAAATTGTAGAAGAATTTGTTCATGAATTAAAAGAATTAGGACCTAATCCAATTAAAAAGGAGGGAAAATAGAGATGCCCCAAATTTTTCAATTAAAAATTAATAATCACACTTGTACTGGCTGTAACGCTTGCGTGGTTAGTTGTCCTATTAATTTCAACCAATTACGTAAATATAGTTATCTAAATAAAGAAAATGCGGTAATTTTAGTTAAGAATGGCTTGGCAACGCCTATTTATTCTGAGGAACGCTCAATAAACTGTGATGGCTGTGGAGTTTGTGTACAGACATGTCCGCAAGTAGCAATTAAAATTATATGTGTAGAGGAGGTATAACAAAATGTCTTTTCCGAAAATTTCAAGAATAATTGATAAGGATCAAGAATCCGTAAAAGTTCAATTCCTTACCGAAAGTTTGGAATTAATTTTAAATAAGGAAAAATGCGTCGGCTGTGGAACATGTGCTCGTGTGTGTCCAAAGGAAGCAATTTCTCGGGGACCCATTGGAGCTGCCCGAAGATTTCCAACTACAGAAGACATCATTCCTCAAGTATATGATCCTAATAAATGCGTTTTTTGCGGAACATGCGTTTATATGTGTCCTTTTGGTGCTCTTACTCTTAAAAAGGACGGTGAAGTTTTAAATTTAGATGATATCCCAATAATAGCCCAAAAAGTGGTTCCCAAACTTGAATTTACCGCTAAAAAATTAGATAATGGAAGAGTTGTTAAACAATATGCAACCGCGACGGTAAGCATTGATAATGAAGAATGTGCGGGAGGATGCTCGACTTGTGCAGAGGTCTGCCCTACTGGATCAATCTCTGTTGCAGAAAAGCCTGAGAAAGGATGGGAATCATCTGTGAAAGTAGAAGTTGTAGATCAAGATAAATGCGTCGCTTGTGGTGCTTGTGATAATGCCTGCCCAACTGGAGCTGTTAAATTAGAAATCACAGAAGTGAAATTCTCAGGAGATTATAACGAAATATTTTGGAATCCGTTAATAGAAAGATTAAAAACATTAAGATGGAGTAAAAAGGAGGATTAAAAAATGAGTTTAGATAATTTAATATTGTTAACAGGACGAACGATTGATCAAGGAGTTGCATTAGAAGGGGGAAAAACAACAAAGGAAAATGTGCGTGCTGCAGCGATTTGTATGTTTGATACTGATGATTTTAAAAAGTTAGATACATTAGTAGGAACTCCGGTCAAGATTATTACTGATCATGGAGAAGTTATAGTGTATTCAATTCTCTCCGAAGAGGGTCCGCATCCAGGTATAATTTTTATACCAATGGGACCTTGGGCAAATCAACTTGTCAATCCTGATTCACAATCATGTGGAACACCAACTTATAAAGGAATGAAAGCAAAAGTGGAAGTTGTAAAAAGTGGAAAAGTATTAGATGCATTAGATTTAATAAAAACTTTAAAGGAGGCATAAAATAATGGCTGTAAAGAAAATAAAAACAATATATGACGTTCTATGTCCCTTTTGCGGAACTTTATGTGATGATTTAGAAGTGGATATTGCTGATAATAAAGTTGTTGAAGTGAGAAATGCATGTCAAATAGGGACAAAAAAATTTTACTCATCTAATCCAAACGAGCATAGATATGAAACCCCTATGATTAAAAAGAATGGTAAATTAGAGAGAGCGTCATGGGAAGAAGCTATTGATAAAGCTGCAGATATTTTAGCGAATGCAAAAAGACCATTGCTATATGGGTTCTCTAGCACAGAATGTGAGGCTCAGAGTAAAGGTGTAGAACTAGCTGAAATATTAGGTGGAGTTTTAGATAATACTGCTTCAGTATGTCATGGTCCCAGTTTATTAGCGAAGCAAGATGTAGGTCAACCTGGAGCAACATTAGGTGAGTTCAAAAATAGAGCAGATTTAGTGATATTTTGGGGATCTAACCCTGTCCACGCCCACCCAAGACATCTAAGTCGATATAGTGAATTTGTAAGGGGCTATTTTAGAAAAGATGGGAGAAATGACAGGTATATCGTTGTTGTTGACCCAAGAAATACACATACTGCTCAAATCGCAGATTTATATATTCAAGTAAATCCAAGTGAAGATTACGAATTATTAAATGCAATAAGAGCAGTGCTTAGAGGTGTTGAATTAGATGAGAAAGAAGTTTCTGGAGTTTCAATGGAAAAAATAAAAGAGTTAGTAAATACAATGAAAACGTGTAGTTATGGTGTAATCTTTTTTGGAATGGGATTAACTCAATCTTTATCTCACCATCGAAATATAGATGCAGCTATATGTCTAACTAGAGAATTAAACGATCATACCAAATTTTCAATAATACCAATGCGAGGACATTATAACGTTGCAGGAGCTAATCAAGTATTTACTTGGAACACGGGTTATGCTTATTCAATCGATTTTTCAAGAGGATATGCCCGATATAATCCCGGAGAATTTTCATCGGTTGAGGTACTTTTAAAAGATCAGGTTGATGCGTCATTAATTGTTGCTTCCGATCCTGCAAGTAATTTTCCTGCTGCTTCAGTGAAAAATCTATTTAAACATCCCTTAATTGTAATTGACCCTCATGAATCACCTACGACAGTATATGCAGATATAGTTCTACCTGCTGCAATAGCAGGAATTGAAGCGGAAGGGACAGCTTATCGTATGGACAATGTTCCTCTTCGGTTAAGAAAGGTAAAGGATGCCCCAGGTGAATGTTTAACTGATAAAATAATTTTAGAAAAGTTAATTGAAAAAGTTAAAGAAAAGAGGGGGGAATAAGAGATGTCTGAAATTAAACTTAAATTAAAGAAAGAAACAGAAATACCTCTTGAAGCAGAATCAATTACACCTGATAATTTTGCTGGCAAATCTATTAATGAGATTAAAAAATTAGTAGTATATTATGGAAGGGAAGAATTGACAATAGGAGATTTTTTTAATGTAACAGGAAAATCAGAAGAAAAAGACGATTTAATAATTAGCATTAATGGGAACCTTTCAAATGTAAAGCGTATCGGTGAAAATATGTCTGGTGGTGAAATTATAATTAACGGGGATGTAGGTATGCATGTGGGAAATCAAATGTCTGGAGGAAAAATTCAAGTAAATGGTAATGCTGACGATTGGGCAGGAGCGATGTTAAAAGGTGGAGAATTAGAGATAACAGGAGATGCGGGAAATTACGTAGGGTCGGCCTATAGAGGATTTTGGAAGGGTATGACAAATGGAGTTATCAAGGTTAAAGGAAAAATTGGTGTCGAGGCAATGTTATGGGCAAGTGGTTCCGTACCAGCTAAGAGATTACCAACTTTAATCTGCGGTAGTGCTGGCTCTTTCTTAGGTATTCATAATCATGGAGGTACTATTATTGTTGAGGGCGATGTAGATCGCTGCGCTGGAGCAGATCAAATAAAAGGGATAATAGTTATTAAAGGAAAAGCGCCTAAGATCCTCCCATCATTTAAAAAAATTGGTGAAGTTAAAGAGATCGAATTGTTTAACGGAGAAAAAATTACAGGAAAATTTATTGAGTACGCCGGGGATCATTCTGTTAAAAAGAATCACAGCACAGTAAGTAAAAAAACTGGCGAATTAAATAAATCAGTTAATGGCAGATTATATATTGCCGCTTAACATATTTTTTTGATTAAATCTTATTCTTTTTTATTTTAGAGTAAATATGCTTAAATACTAAGGGCTTTTAGACTTAAATTATAAATAGGGACTATCTATGTTTAAACGACCGGTAAAAATCACAAGGATCAAAAAAGAGGAGAGATCTGAAATTAAGGATACAGTTCTTATTGAAAGTCCTGTTGATCTAATCGTTAATTCTGAACCATTGGTGAATATTATCTGCCTCCCTAAAGATCTAAAAGAGCTTTCCGTGGGTTTTTTATTTTCTATAGGTATTATAAACTCCATTGAAGATATTAAAGAAGTTAAAATAGATGAAATAGAAAATCAAATTTATATTGAGTTAAGCGATTCGATTAATTTTGAAGTAAAAAATTTTGATATTAATCCGGTAGGTCGGGTTGTCGATACATCATGCGGAATCTCATCACCATGGAGAGAGACAATTAAAAAAGCATTAGAAAACGAGAAAGAATTAATAAAAACTAAAGATAATATGAAGATAAGTTCAGAAATAATTTTCTCTGCTATAAAACAGATATATAAAGAGATGACTCTCTACCGAGAAACTGGAGGCTGCCATGGTGCTGCCATATTTAATATAGAAGGAGAATTATTATGCCTGAAAGAGGATATAGGGCGCCATAACGCAATAGATAAAGTCATAGGGGATATGATATTAACTAAAAAGAATTTTAAGAATGTATTTTTAACTTCCTCGGGAAGATTAACAGGGGATTGTGTTTTAAAGGCGGTTAGGGCAAAAATCTCTATTGTTGCTTCAGTATCTGCTGCTATAGAATCAGGAATAAGACTTGCGTTTGCCTATGGGATAACATTAATTGGTTTTGTAAGAGGATCAAGGATGAATATTTACACCCATCCTTATAGAATTATTAGTTAAGCGTTTTATTATTTAAAAACTCAATTTTTAAATAAATTGAATATCATTTATTTTTAATAAAAGTTGGTCTAAGGATCTTTTATCTAATAAAATTATCTTTAAATTTATGAATAAGCGGGGAATATTAGGACGGTGATTAATTGATTTGAAAGTTAAAAATAAATGGATTTTAGTTTGTATTTTAGCCGGGGTTCTTATGCTGATTGGGAACATTGGGGGCTTACAAGTATTCCAATTAATTATAGGACTATATTTTGAATATGGAGTTCCTTATATTAGGAGTATTGTAGGGCCGATTCCAACAACAGCTCTAACAATATTCCTTACTGTCATTCTTTATATAATGCTCGGAGGAGGTATTTCTGTAATTATTGGTGCAATTTTAGTACTAATACATTTACATAAATTAGGGAAGTTAATCATTACACTCGGGACAGGAACGGGTTTAATTGGAATTTCAATTTTTTTGTTGATTGAGACTACAATCATTAATCCTATTGAATCTTGGTTGGATTTTGGCTTTTTTATACTTAGATTATTAATAGATCTTTATTTTTTAGGCATTCTATTAGCCATAATCGCTCGAAAAAAAATGAAAAAAATTGGTGAAGAAGAGGGATATAGTGGTGAATATTCTCCTCAATTACTGCCAGACCAAGAAAAAGAAGAAGAAATAGAGTTTCGGCAGCCCAATCAAGTTAATCAAGTTGATCAAGTTGGTATTGGTATAAATTTTACTGATCTCGACCTAAGCCCAGAAATATTACGCGCAATAAGAGATGCCGGCTATGTGGACCC
>JAHQWS010000024.1 GCA_029856295.1 Promethearchaeia archaeon | reverse complement strand
GTGTTAGAAAGTTTAGCAAATTTATTTGAAACTATGGGAGATTATAAAAAATCTATAGATTATTATAATTTGGCAGGAGAAATCTATTATAAATTTGGTGATGATTTAAGCTACGCAGAATTAAAATATAAATTAGCTCAACTCTATTTAGAATTTGATGATTTAGAATCTATTAAATATTATGAAGAATCTTTAGATATTTTTAAGGATTTAAATTATATAAAGAAAATAGCAGAAATAACACATAAATTAGGTGATATTTATGCTAATAAAGAGATAACAGAGCTTGCCCTTTCATACTTCCAAAAAGCTAAGGACTATTATTTGGATTTAAATGATGAGTATAATATTAAAATATTAACAGAGAAGATTAATTCTTTATTTGATTCGAATGCTAACATCTTTTAATGTATTGATAATAAGGAATTTTTTGATAGATAAAATCGGTTATAATATTTAACATCGAAAGATTTGAAAAACAAATGATTTTTCTTATAAACTGAGAATAATATCCTGAATTTGCTTTCTCATACAAAATCCTCACTATAATAAACTTTAGCATCATAATCTTCAAATCCTAAAGATTTTATGAAATTATAAGATACCTTATTATCGGTATATACTTCACATATAAGTTCTTTTACTCCTTTCTTTTTAAAATAATCCCAACTCGCTATTCCTAATACGGTTCCAAGTCCTTTTCCTTGAAAACGTGGAATTACTCCAAGACCCGCGATTACACCAATTTCATTATCAGTCCCTTCAAAATCAAGTATTACGAATCCAGCATCAGTTCCAAATACATTAGCTAATAAAATAACAGTTTCGGAATAGTCATAGATTTGTTTTAAAGAATCTGCTGTCAATGGGCTATACGGAGTACTAGAAGTCATCCAACTCCTATTATAGACATGAGAAACACTTTCTAAATCTTCGATTTTCGCTTCTCTAATTTTAGCCCGAAGTATATTTTTCTCAACTCGTTTTCTTAATTTTTCTTCAAATTCAGGAGTAATTTTTTCCACAGGTAACTTCATTTGGATGTATTTCATTCCTGTGACTTCAATTTCCTCTTGAACTTCTGCCTCTGCTTTAGTTTTTCTTTCTAGAGCTAAAAAAAGACTTCTTATCATTTTTCTCTTAAAACTAGGTCTAGTTTCTTCTGACATTTTGATATTAAAATAATTTTTTTCGTTATCAAGAATTATAATCTAGAAAAAAATAAAGGTTTATTCAATATCTTCTTCAATTAAGAAATCTTCTTTTCGATATAATTTCTTCCCAAATTCTTCAAAACCAATCCATTTAATAAAATTAGACGAGCTAAAATTATCTTTATACACCTCAGCTCTAATTTCCTTAACATTCAGATGATTTTCTTTTATATAATTCCAAGCAGCCATTCCCAATACTGTTCCAAGTCCTTTTCGCTGAAATCTTGGTATAACTCCAAGAGCAGCTATTATAGCAAATTCCTTATTTTCACCTTCAAAATCAAGGATAACAAACCCAGAATCTCTTCCATATACTTTAGCAATTAAAAATATGGTATCTGGATCGTTAAAAATAGTCTTTAAGGAGTCAATTTCAATCGGTCGGAACGGAGTATTTGCTGTTAGCCATGCTTTATTATAAAGCTCCATGATACTATTAAGGTCACTTTTGCTGGCAACTCGAATGTTTGCACGAAAAATGCCTTGTTCAATTTTTTCTTTTAGTGAATCTTCAAAGTCTTTGGTGATTTTTTCAACGGGTAGGCGCACTTGAGTGTAAATCATGCCTTGCTGTAAAACTTCTTTTTGAATCTCACTGATATCTTTATCTTTATGTTTCGATTTAAAAGTTGAAAAAAATTCTCTTATTCTTCTTTTTTTTAGGTCCAATTTTGATTCTGACATAGCAAGTAGAATTAATTTTAAGATATTAAATCCAATTTTTCTTTAATACTCGCTTCAATTTGATCGTTCATTAATCCCTTATTTTTTAAAATGGAGATTCCCATTTCAATTCTTTTCTTAAAATTTGGATCTTTAATTAAATTATTTTTTTCAACTGAAAATTCGAAATTTGATCGAATTCTCATATCATCATCAATTCTTTCATTTATCAGAGTTCTTAATTCCGCAAAAGAATCCGATAAATCTTCATATAATGAATTAATATCACTTATATAACCTGGTAAAATAACTTTCATTTGCTCCTCCTTTAAGTCCTCATCCTCTATAAACATAGCATGCACTGGCATATATATCCATTGAATCGGTTTAGAAAATAATTCATCTTGAGTATCTTTTATAGACCAATCAATTAAATCATTTGCATCTTGGAAACAGTCCTTTATTTTTAATTGTATTATTTGTTTAATTTTATTGATATATGTTTCATTCTCATTTTGCAGATTTTTTAGTTTGGTAAGTTTTTCCGCTTTTTCCTCTTTGAATACACCGAGTTGTGTATCTCGGACTTGGAGTTTTTTATTCAAATCTCCTTTTAATTCTATAAGTTTTCTTTCAGCTTCAACATCAATCCGAGAAGCTTGTTCTTTAAGTTCATTGAATTTTTTTTGTAAATTTTCCACATTATCTATAAATGTTTTACTCTCCTCTTTCAAATAATTAAAATGGTTTTCGAATGGATGAATAAGATCCTCAAAAACTTTAGACTTTAACGAATCCTCTTGGCTAAAAAACCTAATTTTTTTAATAATCTCTTGTAGATTTCTTTCAGCAGTCTTGAATAGAATGGTAGTATTTTCTATTAGATTCCTTTTCTCATTTGTTTTCCATTGATCAATTTTATCATATTCTAACTCTAATTGCTCTTTCACTTGAGTATTATCAATCGTAGAACTTGTTTTATTAATTTGAGAAGAATATAATAATTCCACATCTTTCAGTTTAACAGTCAAATCAGTCATCCATTTATTTATTTCTTTATCTATTAATGAGATCTGAGTTTCCCATCTGAATGCATTTCCTTTCATAGTATCAATTGTGTTTCGATATTTTTCAGAAATATCTAAAGCATCTTCAGTGGAGATACTTGTGTCTAATGGAGAGTAATCTGTAATTGGCAAATAATCTATATATGGTATTATCTTTAAAATGGATTGAAGATATTCAGGATTAATCAGGCCATCAATAGTGAGTTTTTGATATTCAGATTCCTCTCCCGTCCCAATTTCCTCTGCTTCGACATCTATATATGTTAAAATTTCAATTATTTTGTTTAAAACTTCTATTTCTGATTTGCCTTCTATATTTCTTAAGATATGGCCGATTAACGGTTGCCTGGGAGGATTACTGAATTTGCCAGTTTTAGAAAAGATATTAAGTCCATCGATTATAATATGAGTTGAAATAACTCCTTGAATACTTAATAAAGGCCATAATAATTTTGAAAAAGATAATATCTTCTCTTTTTTTAAATCCTTGGTCAATAAATAGAAAACTAATGCTAATTCGTCATTCTCATAAATATAAGGTAAATTTGGTTCTTTACGTAATAGTAATGGTAAAATATATTGGTTTCCATGAATAGACATAACTTCTTTCCCTCATGATTTTATAATTAATTCTATAATAGATTAATGAAATTTATTTTTATTTTTTTATATAAAATTTTAATTGTTTAATTTGCATGAAAAAAGAATAAAGCTTTCTTCAAAACTCTACATTTAATAATAAAATAAGGATTTATAAATAATTCTTCTTCTTTTACCTTAGTTTTTAAAATTCAGATCAAATCACGGATACTGATATTAGCAATAACAATTATTAACAGCGATAATAATATTATTAGAGGCGGGACTGTTGATTCAAAATGGATCCATCCTGCTATTTCAAATACACCCTGTAAAACTCTTCCCGTATAGTAGAGAAGAAATCCTATTGCATTTAAAGCATAAGATCTTCTTAAAACTCCATATGTCTTTACAGCTAAGTAAATAAACAAAAACGGAATTGCTATAATAAATATAGGTAAAAGTACTAAATTTATTATAAAAATACCAATTGGATAACCCCAAATAGTATCTAACTCTATATCTAAATCGTACTGTTCTACAATCTCAGGATCCATAAAAAGATTATCAGGTAATACTAATGTAAGAATTCCAATAAACACTGGAATTGCAATGAAAATAATTCTAAGCGCAATTTTCAAATTAGGTGTTAAAGTGATAATCATTTTAGTTTGATCAGTTTTAGCTTTAGTATCCATTTCTGCTTCAGGAGGGAATAAAAGTACACCTAATACTCCCATTAAACATGCCACAGCCAACCATGAAGAAAATTGAGCTAAACGATAAAAAAGCATAAGAGTTGAAACAAGCTCGGTGTTTCCCATCGATCCTTGAAGTTCAGGAATGAAGAAATAATATATAATAAAAAAAACTCTTCCCGCAGCTAAAAATAGAAATAGAAGGCTAAAAAATAACCAATACAATCGTTTTGAAGTTCTAAATCTCATAAGTAAGAAGAATGCGAAAATCAGGAAGTAGTAGCCTACTATCACAAAATATAGGCCCATCTCTATAGCATCATAGAAGCCGAAAAATCTGAAATTGTTTTCAAAAATCAAAATAAATCACTCGTTAAATAATCAACAATAATTTTAATCTTTCTATTTTAAAATTTTATTTTATTTATCAGTTTTATATATTAATTTTTCTTTTTTCTTATATTAATTTTTCGAGAATATCAAACTAAAAAAATTATGCTTTATTCTTTTATCCTATTAGAACTGAGATAATTTAAAATGAAAATTGAAGATAATATAGAAACATTCAATTCTCTTATAAGAAGGCGGGGTTTCATCTGGGGCCCCAGTCCAGAAATCTATGGGGGACTTGCAGGATTTTATTCCTATGGACCTGCAGGGATAGAGATAAAAAACAAAATTCTTTCTCTTTTTAGACGAGAATTAAGAGCATTTGGATTTGTAGAAGTTGAATGTCCTACGATAATGCCTGAAATTGTTTGGAAAGCTTCGGGGCATTTAGAGAGATTCATTGATCCGGTCTTGAGATGCGAAAAATGTAATACATTAGTTAGAGCTGATAAGTTTCTTCAAGAAAACCTTCCCGATCAAATGATTGATGGATTATCATATGAACAAATGGAGAATTTAATTAAAAATAACAATTTGGTATGTCCTAAATGTGAATCTCCATTAAATAAAATTGAAGAATATAATTTGATGTTAAAAACATCCGTAGGAAATAATGTAACTGCTTATTTAAGACCAGAAACTGCCACTACTACATACTTATTGTTTAATCGATTAGATCAAGATGCAAGGCGACAATATCCTATAAAAGTATTTCAATATGGAAAAGCTTATAGAAATGAAATCTCTCCAAGACAACAAGTCCTCCGAATGAGAGCTTTCGATCAATTTGAATTACAGCTTTTTATCGGAAAAGATCAAGAAATGGATTTTGAAGAATTTCATGAAATTAAAAAAAATAAAATACCATTATTAGATTGGAAACTACAAGACAAAAAAAGCGATAAACCAAATTTAATTAGTCTTGAAGAGGCAATTAAAAAAGGTGTACTTAAAAAACCAGCATATGCTTATTGTATCTATCTGGGATTTTATTTAACAAAAATATTAGGTTTTTCCAATGAGGTTATAAGATTTAGACAACATTCTCCTAATGAAAAGGCTCATTATGCAGATGATGCCTGGGATTTAGAAGTTAAAACGCAGCAATTTGGATGGGTAGAGATATGTGGAATTCACGATCGAACTGATTATGACCTAAAACGTCATGGAGAATTCTCTAATCAGAATTTTGAAGTGATTATGAACTCAGATTCTCAGATAAAAGAAATCCCTCAAATTCTTGAAATAGCTTTTGGACCAGATAGAATTATTTACACTTTACTCGAAAACGCTTTTGAAGTAGAAGATGGTAGAATAAATTTAAAATTAAATCCTAATTTAGCACCAAACACAGTAGCAGTATTTCCTCTTGTTAAAAATAAAGAAAATATTATGGCTTTAGCATTAAAGGTCCATAAAAATTTACTTATGCATCGAATTAGTTCATTTTATGATGCTGCGGGTTCAATAGGAAGAAGATATCGTAGGCAAGACGAGTTAGGGACTCCTTTTTGTATTACAATCGACTATGAATCGCTTGAGGATAACACTATAACTCTTAGAGATAGAGATACTATGCAACAAACAAGAATAGACATTCTAAAAGTTCCAGAAATTCTAATTGGCAAATTATCAAAGTTTACCTCTTAAACTTCAATTTTCTATCCTTTCCATAAGCAAAGTAAGTTAGTTATATTAAGATAAGATTTAAAATCAAATTTTTTGTAATCTAATATTGTTTTATATATACAACTTTACTCAAATAGACAGATTTTTTAAAAAAGAGTTAAAAGTTTTAATAAATTTTTAAAATCTTAAAAATTTAAAAAATATAACTTCTGTGAAAAGTTAAGATATTAGATTGAAAAACATAAATGAATTTTTTTAGAAATTATTATTTAGGAAAGAGAAAGAGTTATATCGAAAAAAGAAACCTAAAAAAAATTGTAGTTATCTTTTTTTTAGGTACCATGCTTATTTCAAATTTTATATTTATACAAAATCAAAAGAATCAGTTTGATTTTTCTAATAAGAAACTTATAAATGAGAAAGAGTTTATTAAAGAAATAAATCCCTTACTTCCTAGGATTTCAGATGACCCTATAGAGCTTCAAGACCCGTTTACTAAAAATTTTAGTAACATATGGGATAATTTCAGAATTAATTTTACATCTGATTTAACGGATTATGATATCCCAACATATATAAGAGGAAAAGATAGTGGAAGCACGACGGTTGATAATGGAGTTTATTCCTTGGATAACCTTCTATTATACAATTCATTATTAGATTTTAATTATGGTCAACAAGAGACTTTTGAAGCATATTCTAAATTAAAAACTACTCCATTATGGTATGAAAACGATACGGGTAAATATGAATATGGATTTGTAGGGACTATAGATGGTACAACAGGCGATATTACAGATAATAATAGATATCTAATTGATAATGTAATGCCCATGTTTTTATTAGTTGGAGATGGTACGGAATATTTAGATGGTATCACATATAATGGTGCAAATGCCACAAATTCATTGGAGGAATCATTTTTATTAGTCAATTCAACTCAATTCTTCAATGTATCAGATAATGGATTCTTAGATTTCAATTCCACATCAAGCGGAAGTATTTACCAAATGAAAAGCAACTTTTATACGATTTTGGCATATTATCAAATCTATCGAAACTGGGAGTATATTCAAAGCGGTAATTTTAATATTGATGATGTATATGATACCGCTAATTCTGTCATGGAAACTTTTATAGAAAAAATGTGGGACAACGAAAATAAAGGATTTTATAAGAGTGCACGGACCAAATGGGAGGTTAATGATATTTCAGAGGACGTTTTAAAATTTTTAGATGTAAATGCTCTAGGAATACTAGCTTTACTAGATTATTGGATTGAAAATGAAGAGATGAATACAAATTCATTATATTTTAAAAACGCAACCCTACTTTATAATATAATAGATCATAACCTATGGAATTCGAGTAGTGGAGCATATCAACATGCTGAAAAAAAAGGCTGGGCTGGGTTAGGCGGTGATCAATATAAAAAATTTGATCTCGAGTCAAATGCGTTAATGATGAGTGCTTGTTTAAAGCTTTTTGAAGTTACAGGGAATTTTACATATTATAATAGATCTAGAGACATTTACAAAACTTTTGAGGATGATATGTTTGATTCCACCAATAATGCCTATATATCATCATTAAATCCAGTCAATCCACACTTAAATTTAACCTCTAATCTTCGAGTAATTGAAACTTATTTGAAGGCTTTCGATATCTACAATAGTACAGTCTTAGATGCTGAATTTAATATTACAGACACAGCAGATTATATTTTCAATCAAGACGCTATTAATTTAACTTGCGATTATAAATTTGAAAAGACAATCATTCCGGGAATAAATATCACTAGATATAATAATATTACTGGTGGAGTTATCACTTATGTTTTTCGATATCCAAATGAAACGATTATTGATGATGTAATTACATATGATATTACAGGTAATACAACAAATCTAATCTATCCTATCACAGATGTATTACCCGTTGACGATGGCTATACAATCACAATTAAGGCTAATTCAACTGATTTCGGTGTAGCTTTCGCTTATAAAACATTCAACGTCATTTCTGGTTTAATATTGATTGATATTGTAGGCGACGAAGAAATTAATGAAGTTGATAAATTTTATCAGGGTCAAACTCGAGATATTAATATTACGATTGAAAGTTGGTATAATTACAATTTAACCCTAAACGTTACTCTCGAAGGCTTTGGTGTAATCAAATATACAGTAATGAATTTAAATTTTGTTAATAATACTCCTGATATATTGGTGGAATTAAATATTTCAGCATTATCTTCCGCTGTAAATGGCTCAAGAACATTGAGTATTACATTCAAGAATGGGACTGTTCTATATTTAGAAATAGCTATAGACATTATAATATCTGATGCCCTTACTTATTCAAATTTGATATATAATAAAGATATTGTACCTGGTAATAGTATACAAGTTTCTTTAGAATTACTAAATTATTTACCAAATAATAACCAATCCTTAAACCTTACATTTACAGGAGAATTCGTGGTAGGTCAAAAACTCTTTACCTATACTTTAGATGAGAGTGAAGTTAGAACCATATCTACTAGTGTCTCTGTATCTAGTAACATTGATGTTGATTCATTTGAAATAACTATGGAAATTTTAAAAGGAAGTACTGTAATTAAAAGTGCAATACTAACGGTAAACATATTATCAAAATTTGAAATTGTTAGCATAAATTATCCTGAAAAAGTTGTACAAGGAGTTCCTGCTAAATTAATTCTAATAATTAAAAATAACCAAGAAAACCTTCATGAATTTACTTTAAAAATTAATGGTGATAAAATAGACACTAATTTAGAAGAATTAATTTCGGGAGAGAATAGAATAGAAGTTGAAGTCTTACCAACGTTTAATCCTTATGAAATTGGCTACAAAAAATTTCATATTGAATTAGAAGATAAAGATGACGAGGTTATTGTTGAAGATTACTTCGAATCTGAAATACAATTATCAACGATTAATCTATTATTATTTTATGTACTCCCTATTACAATTCCGATAGGTATTATTTTATATTCTAAAAATAAGGAGATAAAGATGAAATTATTAAGAAGATAAGGATTTTGGAGATAAGTTAATGAAGAAAAGAAAATCACTTTGCTGCATTGTTCTCTTTTTTTTAACAATATCCAGTACATTTTTGGGTATCGTTATGTTCTCAGCAGAAAATAATAATAATTACTTAGCTCATAATGATCAAGAAAGGGATATTTTAAATCGAAAAGAGGAACTAAAATCAGCAGCTGGAATAAATAATCTAAATTATTCTTCAATAATCAGAAACACCACTATTATTCGTCGAGGATTTGAATCAATTAATATTACTGTCAATGTATCTGGAATTGCGACTGCGAATAAGACATACATGCGGGTATACTTTACAAACAATACTAATTTACTTTTTAATATGTCGCATATTCCAGGGACAAATAATAATTTCACTTATACATACACGCCAGAGGGGTATGCTCCATTAGGATTACAGAGAGTACATTTTGAAATATATAATGCTACACAAGAAGATCCAAAGTTAGATAATCCATTGAACGATATATCTCAAGCTACCTATACAAATTTTACAATACGATCTACTAGTATGGTCGGTTTCAATAGTAGCGAATATTATAGAGGTGAGGAAGTACTAGCTGATATAGCAATAGACGGATCTGAAAACTATGATTGGAAGATAACAGTTGTAAATAGTACTGATGAATCTCAACAAAATATTATTGAAGAATTTACGAATGATCCCTTTCAAATTAATTTTACTATAGATGAGAGTTTTGATCAAGTTGATATCCATTATTATGTTGCTGTTAATATGACAAAAGATCCTCCTTCTTGGGATACTTGGAATGTTGATTATTTTGGGTTTCTTATCAAAAATTTCGACCCTTTAATTAGTAATATTGAATTCAGCCCAAGCTCGGTTCTTAGGGTGCAATTTTGTGTTGTGACATTAAACGCTAGTGATATAG
>JAHQWS010000023.1 GCA_029856295.1 Promethearchaeia archaeon | reverse complement strand
TCTTTAACCTTTAGTATATTTAAAATCGTGGAGGGAATATCGATAGAGCTTACAAGAGAATCAGTGATGGTGCCAGCTTTAGTCATTCCAGGTACTTTCCATATTAAGGGGACTTTTACTAATCCTTGAAAATGGGCAGGACCTTTGAATAGTAATCCGTGATCTCCCATTAAATCTGCGTGATCGCTAGTAAAAATCACCATTGTATTTTCTTCTAACCCTAGAGAATTTATTGCGGCTAAAATTTGACCAACTCCTTTATCAATTAACGACAATACTCCATAAGTATAGGCGTGAAATTTTCGCAGTTCTTCTTCATTAGTTTTTCGCAACCTGCTTCTAGGATATATATTTACATAATTTTTCAATACTTCATGGCTATAAAGTTTATCAATCTCGTTCAAAGTAGAAGAAATCTCAATTTTATCTGGATTATACATTTCTTGATATCTTCCAGGTGGACAAACTGGATGATGAGGATCGGGAAATGAACAATGAATAAAGAAAGGTTTATCTCCGTATCTGCCCTCAGAATATCTCTCTAAAAATGAAATAGTTTTTTCGGTTATGTAGGATGTCTGATAAAAGTCCTCAGGGATGGGGGACTCAGTTAATATGTTATCATAAAGTTTAGTAGCCCTAGTTTTAATTAATTCTAAATATTCCGGGGCTTTTTCTTCAATCCAATCAAGATATTGACCTCCAACGGCATCTCCATGACCAGATGTTAACTCAACTTCATTTAAACCATAATAAGGTTTAGGAAGTGGTCTCTGTTTTTCCTTGGGTGCGTAGATAAACGGGATCAGCATTTCATAAGAAAAATATTTTCTACTCCAAGGCGTTCCATACCAATTTAAGTGAATTTTTCCAAATGAGCTGGTATGATACCCGCTCTTTAAAAGCGATTGAGGAAAGGTTGGAATTTCGGGATTAAGGTTAATTCCATTGCATCTTACACCGTGAATACTGGGGTATTTGCCGGTAAATATCGTAGATCTATTCGGCATACACATAGGATTGGCGCAATAAGCATTCGTAAACCTCACACTTTCAGAGGCAAACCGATCTAAATTGGGAGTTTTCAGATCGGGATTACCTGCACAACCAAGATGATCAGCACGTTGTTGATCAGTAATAATAAATAACACATTCATTTTTTCACTCATAAAACTCATATCTCATTTTTTTAAATTAAGTAAATGTATAAATATAGTTTAGACTCAAACTATAAATAATTAACAATCGAATATTTTTACTATTAAAAATTAGAAATTAAAGAATTTAATTTTGAGGTGTGAAATATGGAAAAAGAAGAAATTGAAGTTTCACATTCTAAAAAGGAAATGGCGTCTTTTGGTTTCGGGCTAGCTACTATGCAGTTTCTCAGAATGGCCTTTGCAGCATTTGGATTCTTTTTTTATGAAGCGGAAATTGGACTTAACGTTTGGCTTGTCGTACTTGGATTTATCATATTTGCCATATGGAACGCAGTAAACGATCCACTTTTAGGTTATATAACTGATAAACCTTTTAAATTTACAAAAAAATGGGGGAGACGATTTCCGTGGATATTAATTGGTGGTATTCCATGGGTTGTCAGTTATGTCCTTATTTTTACACCACCTAGCATTGATCCGGTTTCAGGTGCGTGGATCATTTTTGGATGGCTTGTATTTACTACTTGTTTATTTGATACTTTCAATTCAATTTGGTGGGTAAATTATTATGCTCTTTACCCCGATAAATTTCGTTCAGCTAAAGAGCGAAGGGCAGTATCCGGATTTATGACGTCCATTGGTGTTATTGGAATTACATTGGGTGGAATAGTACCACCATTGTTTATAACTTATGGTGATTTAAGCACTTACATCATTCAAGGTGGAGTAGTCGTTATAGTTGGTCTTATACTTTTACTTCTCTCAGCTCCAGGCAGCCGCGACGATCAGGTTTTGGTTGACAGATTCCTTGCAAAACAAGAGGCGGGTATAGAAAGAGAATCATTTATCGGAGTTTTAAAGATCGCCATGCATCAGAGAGCCTTTCTTGCGTATATCGCAATTTATATGTTCTATCAGGCAGTAACTTATTCTATACAGGCATCGATTCCTTATATTGTAAGGTTTGTTTTAAAAATGGAAGCAAGAGGTCAGTTAATTCTGCAAATAGGCTTTCTTATCGGGGCTCTAGTTTCGATACCTATCTGGGTTAAACTAACCCGTAAAATTAATAATAATAAAAAAACATTATTAATTGCCGCAATATTAATGATAATTTTCACAATACCATTAGCACTTCTTAATAATGCAACCTTACTTATGATAGCGATGATTTTCTGGGGTATTTCACTTGGAGGATTCTGGATCATAACAATTTTATGCTTTGCAGATGTTATTGACAATGCTGCTGTAGAGACCGGTAAACGTGAAGAGGGGGTCTATAATGGAATTCGACAATTTTTTGCGAGATTAGCGATCATTATGCAAGCTATTTCCTTTGCAGTAGTACATACCCTTACAGGATTCGTAGAAGGTGCTGATGCTCAATCCGCCCAAGCGGTATGGGGGATCCAAATTCACTTTGCTATTATTCCAGTTTTTTTTATTGTCTGCGGCGCTTTAATTTTTTGGAAATGGTATGATTTAACACCAGAAAAAATAGAGAATAATCAACGAAAGTTAAGGGAACTTAAATTATAAATTAAAAATTAAATATACTATCTTTTTTTTATTAATTATGCCCGAGCTTGCCCTCTAGGTGTGCGATCTTGTAGTTTGATGAGCTTATAGAGCAATCTATTCAGTAATCTATTTTTAAGTCTTTTTGAAATTTAATAATAAATACTCCTCGATAGCTTTATATATAATGTTAACCCAAATGTTAAGAAGTAATTAAATAATTGTATTTTAAGGTATTTAATATGGTAAATTCAAAAGAAGAAATTACACACTCTAAATTTGTTATGGCTTCGTATGGTATGGGAGCAGCAATAAATCAATTTTTTAGAATGGCATTTATTACTTTCGGTTTTTATTTTTATGAAGGAGAAATTGGACTAAATGTATGGCTAACTTCACTTGGTTACATCATCTTTGCGATATGGAATGCAGTTAATGATCCTTTAGTGGGTTATATTACAAATCGACCATTTAGGTTTACGAAAAAATGGGGAAGGCGATTCCCTTGGACCATAATTGGAGGTGTTCCATGGGCTATTACATATGTTTTAGTTTTTACACCGCCCAGTGTTGATCCAGAAACAGGTGCGTGGATTATTTTTGGTTGGCTTGTATTCACAACATGTCTATTTGATACATTTAACTCAATATGGTGGGTAAATTTTTATTCCTTATTTCCTGATAAATTTCGTTCTCCTAAAGAGCGTAGATTAGCTACTGGAATTGTAACCCCTATAGGAGTAGTTGGAATTACCCTCGGAGGAATTGTGCCGCCTCTTTTTATTACATATGGTGTTCCTAGTTCGTTTATCTTCCAATCGGGAGTTGTAGCTATTATTGGACTTATTTTATTAGGGCTTGGGATTCCTGGCTGGCGCGATGACCCACAATCTACTGAGCGTTATCTTAAAAAATATGAGGAAGGAATTGAAAAATTGCCATTCTTTAAGACAATGATATCTTCACTTCACCAGAAATCTTTTGTTGCTTTTCTTTTAATATATCTCGGTTTTCAAACTTTAACTTTCTGTGTTCAATCATCTATCCCTTATCTTATGCGATTTGTTTTAAAAAGGCCGGCTAGAGATCAATTATTTTTACAAATTGGATTTCTTATTGGTGCGGTGTTGTCAGTCCCCCTTTGGATAAAATTTGCAAATAAAAAAAATAACAATAAGCAAGTTTACATGATTTCAGCTGTTGTATTAGCAGTATTTTCAATACCCCTTTCTTTTATTTTGGACTATTTCCTCATTTTCATTATATTTATTTTATGGGGTATTGGATTAGGGGGATTTTGGGCCTTAAATCGACTAATTTTAAGTGATGCGGTTGATGAAGCAGTAGTAAAAACCAAGAAACGAGAAGAAGGAATATACACAGGTATAATGATGTTCTTTAATCGATTAGCTATAATTGTACAAGTATTAATATTTGCAGTGGTACATACACTTACAGGATTTGTGGAAGGAGCAGACACTCAATCTGTTCAAGCTCAATTTGGTATTCAATTACATCTTGGCTTAATTCCGATGATAGTTATGTCTATTACGATTTTAATTTTTTGGAAGCTTTACGATCTAACTCCAAGTAAATTAGAAAGAGTTCAAAATGAATTAAAACAAATAGGTCTTTAAACAAATTCTTTTAATCTTTTTTTTCATATTTTTTTTTAGTTTTAAATAGTATAACGACATAATTATATTTAGTTATTACAAGCTATTCAAGTCATTAATTCTTTTTGGTACTCCAATTAGCGGATGATACCTGAAATAAAAATTGGCAGGACGGTGACTGAGTTGAATCCCTCCCATCTCATGGACAATTAGGCCGCCATTTATTGGTAAGCCTACAGATTAAACTTGGGCTATACCCGGAGAAGCCGTCTAATAGTCTTGTAATAACTCTTTCCGTTTTCGGAAAGCTAACTTAAATCATAGGTCTTGGAGGGTTCGGAGAGAGATTAGTGGTCTAATTTAGACCATCCTAGCGGGAGCTCTAATTTTTTGCGGTTACGGATAATGAAAAAAAGATTTTATTGTCTGATGCGAATTTTAATTCGCAGAGGATTTTTTATTTTTTTTTATTCTCTAGTAAATTTACTTAAAAATTAAATGGTATAATTACATCTTTTCTCAAAAATGGATAAGTTAGAAAGTCTAAAAGTTGAGAGCAAAAATTTAATTAAATGCAATAAAATCGTATAAAAACGCATTATTTAGTAAGGAGTACATACTCTTCTGGAGGTTCTATACTATTTGAAATATGTTCATCTAGCATCGTTGAAAGTTTTTCTAAAATATCTTTACAATTTGGATCTCTCGCTAAATTATGAATTTCTTTTGGATCATCTTTCCAGTTTACAAGGAAAAGATCTTCCTTTCCTTTTTGTATTGGTTTCCCGTTCATTCGAACCGTTTTATCCAATCTAAATTCATTGGTGCGTATACAAGCCCGCCTGGGCCATCCATTTCCGTCTAAATTTTTTCCATGTAATCTCATTGGAAAAGTAAAACTAGAAGAAAATCCAAAACCGATTGTTGAATATACGGCTTCTGGAGGATTAGAAGAGAAAAGATCTCGACCCTTAAACTGTTCTGGAGCTTCAATTCCTACTAGATTGAAAAGAGTTTTTGGCAAGTCCAAACTTTCGCAGATATCTTCCCTAATTTTGCCCTTTGATTTAATGTTTGGACCAGATATTAATAAGGGGACTCTATGGACTTGAGGAGCATATATTTGTTTAGCATAGCACCCATTTTCTCCTAGCGAAACCCTATGATCAGCACTAAAAACGATAATTGTATTTTCAAATTGACCTAATGATTCTAAGTACTCGAAAATTTTACCTATTTGGGCATCTATCCATGCAACTAATCCATTGTAATATACTTGTGCGAGGTATATCTCTTTTTTAGTCATATCTTTAGCATCCACGATTTCTGAAAAGCGCTGCTCAAATTCACTCAACTCTCCTTTATATTCAATTGTTTTAGGAAAATTTTCCCCTTCATAGATGGTATCATATGGAGGAGGAGTTAAAACAGGAGTATGAGGTTGAAGGTAAGAGATTCTTATAAAATATGGTCCTTCTACTTTCTTGAGCCATTTTAAAGCGTTGGAAGTTACTTTTTCAGGAGGGTATGGCTTATCTGGTGGGAATTTTCCTCCAATAATACTACTTCTACGGCCAGTCTTAAAACCCCGAGGTGCAATCATGTGTTTTTGTTCACTTCTTTTAATTCGCATCATATGTGAACCTTCCACATTAGAGTGTTTAAAAAACATATTTCCTAACTTATCTCTAATCATTTCTTGTGGAATATGGACTTTCCCAAAATTCGCAGTTTTGTATCCGTTTTGAGCAAGAACCTCTGGTAGTGTATCATACTTTTTTTCCATATGAAATGCGCTCAGGAATGCTTCATTATGGTACACCCCTGTGTCCTCGGGGTATAACCCCGTCAAATTACTCACGCGAGAGGGTACACAAACCGGAGAATTACAAAAACAATTTTCGAATTTAACACCCCTTTCAGCTATTCGATCGATATTAGGAGTTTTCATTTCTGCGTATTTATTTCCATAACATCCAAGAGCATCTGTTCTTAATTCATCACAGTAAATATAAATTATATTTAAGTCAGTCATTTAATTAAACATATATTTGTTAGTTAAAATAATATTAATTTAAGAGCCCGCAACTCTCTTGGGATAAGGAGTCTGTGCCTTAAGATTTTCATGTAAAAGCTTATCTACGAGTTCAAATCTCTTTTCTTTGAAATCTTTATCATACCAAAGATTTTTCATTTCATCAGGATCATTTTTTCTATCATAGATATCTCCAAAACTGGGCACACTTTCATACACCGTCAACTTATAATTCTCTGTTATTAAGTGCCGTAATCTCGCCTTAAGCGGTCCTACTTCCTCATCATTCTCAATGAAGCAACAATCTCTTATTTTTGTTTCGGGATTTGTTAAAATAGGAGTGAGATCATAACCCTGCATGTCGGGAGGATGGTGCCGTTCTTTTATTCCTAATAAATTTAGGATTGTTTTAGGGTAATCGACTGTACTTGCTAAAGAATTTGTAGTTACTCCTGGTTTTGTCAAGCCAGGAACTTTCCATATAAGAGGAAGCTGCAGCACCCCGTTATAAGGACAGGGTCCTTTAAATAAAAGACCGTGATCACCCATTAAATCTCCATGATCGCTTGTGTAAATTACAATAGTATTATCAGAAAGTCCTAACTTTTCTAAAGATGCTAAAATCTGTCCCACGCTATAATCTACATAAGCAACTGAAGCATATGTTAAAGCTGTAATTTTCCGAACCTCTTCCTCAGTTGATTCTCTTAGAAACGCTTTTTTGAATGGTGGGTTTTTCATGTGCTGGCCTAGAAATTCATGATTGTAGAGATTCTTGGCATCATGGAAACTCGCTGGAAGTTCTATATCTTCGGGTTTATACATATCCCGAAATCTCTTGGGAGGTATTATTGGGTAGTGGGGGTCGGGAAATGAACAATGTAGATAAAATGGCTTGTTTCCATAATCTCCTTTCGCAAATCGCTCTAAAAACGCGATTGTACGTTCTTGCACATAAGTTGTATTATAATATTCCTCTGGAATATCATCGCAAAAAAGGCTAAATAAAATATCATAGTTTAAGCATCTTTTTTTAACCTCCTCTGCGACAGAATGAGATCTTTCTTCCAACCATTCAATATAATGACCTGAGCAGATACTGCCATTACCTACTACTACTTCTACTTCATCATATCCATAATACGGGATTGGAAAGTTTTCTCTCACAGGATCCTTTCTACCTTTAGGATCAACCCAGCTTGCTATGTTTTCTGCTGATATGGTCTTACGTTTGAATGGAGCCATCCAGAATTGGTGATGAATTTTTCCAATTGCTGCGGTATGCCATCCTCTATTTCGAAGTGTATTTGTAATAGTGGGAAGATCTTCTCGTAAATTAATTCCATTACTCCTTATACCATGTACATTCGGATAAAGACCCGTGATCATAGTTGCACGGTTAGGCATACATATTGGATTAGTACAAAAATAATTTGTAAACCTCACGCTCTCACTTGCGAGTCTATCTATATTTGGAGTTTTTAGAATTGTGTTTCCATAACAGCCCAAATGGTCTACTCTTTGAGCATCAGTAATTATAAATAGAACATTCATTTTTTCACTCATAATAATCAGTTTTGTTTAGTCTCAAACCTCTTTTAAATCGTTTTAAACTTTTCAAATTTAGCCGTTTGAGTATATTAAATTTAATTCCTTTAACAATTTATTTAAAATTAGGGGATTCTCTTCAGAAATGTCAGTATTTTCCCATGGATCCTCTTTCAAGTTGTATAATCTGTTTGTATCTCCACCTTCAACAACAAGTTTGAATTCTCCATCACTTATCATCTTCCATTCTTTTACACCCACTTCCGATAAATCGAGGGCAGAAATCTGATATTTTCTATGAATTTTATCATTGCCTTCAAGGATATGTCTTAATGATAATGAATCTTTTGCTTCTTCCATTATAGCTCCTGCATAATCTATAATAGTTGAGGTTAAATCTTGAAGCTCTACTAGGGCATTACTATTAATTCCTTTTTTTATATTTGGCCCCGCTATGATAAGTGGTATTTTAACAGAACCTCTGTAAGGTCTAGTTTTACCGTAACTTTCAAAATCACCTAACATTTCACCGTGGTCACTCGAATATATTACAAATGTGTTGTCTAATTCTCCTCTTTTTTCAATTTCATCAAGAATTAGACCTATATTGCGATCTATATTTTCAAGCATAGCAGCATAATTCTGTCTAACTTTTATTTCTTCTTCAATCTTCTTCTCATTTCCTTTATTAGGGCTAGGAAATGAAACACCCTCCCATGCCTTTTTCATTCTTTGGGTAATGTCCCATGGATCGTGAGGGCCAGTAAAATTCACTACTAAATGCCATGGTTTATCTATAGGAAATTTCCTGAGCATACTAATCGCATTATTTGTTAGCCAATTATCACAATAAGCATGCTCTGGTAATGGTGTCGGATCTGAATTTAAGTTTTTTTTACCGAATCTTTTATTGAAATCGTTAACGTGTGTAATTAGTAAGTCATTATCTGCTAAATATTTAAGGTATGGACCCTTTGGTTTAAAATTGGTGGATTTCATTCTTCTTTTTCTTCCTTTTTCATCCCTTTCCATAATAACTGACTGTATAGCATCCCACTTTCCCTCATTATCAATCACATGTGTAAATCCCATTTTTTCTAAATCTGGAATCCAACCATTTAATCCCCAAGAAAGATTTGGTTTATGGAGGTCTAATTTTCCAACAGATCCTACACTATATCCATTTTCTCTTAACACCGAATAATAAGTCTTTTGATCTATGGGATAATTTTCATAATTCCCCTTTACCCTACACCTATGATATCGTAATCCCGAGGCAAGACACGCTCTTGCGGGAGCACATAATGGTGATGAAGATATGGCATTTGTAAACGTAACCCCTTTTTCCATCAATTTTTTAAGATAAGGCATTCTTAAGGGGAGCTCGTCCATTCCCATAGTTTTAAAAATATCCTTGCCATAAGGTATCCAATCGCCCCTATGCTGATCCGGAAAGAAAACCAAAAAATTAGGTTTATCCGTCATTAAACCATGCTCACATTTTTTTTGTTAATAAAAGGAATACTAAATTGCTATAATCCAAGACCTTCTGCAACCTTGACTTTGGGAATTAGTTTTTCAAGATATTTCTCAAATAATTCATTACCTATCTTTTCTCCCTCGGCAGTATGTCTTAAATTGTTGTTTTCATAAAAATCATTCTTTCTGTTATAAAGTTCTAATAAATTCCCCGTAGAAGTGTCAACAACAAATTTCCAATCGTTTGTAACTCCCATTGCATAGTTACCCACCTGGCTAATAATTAAGTCTTTATGCTTATAATCTTGACCTGACTTGTCGTTAGTTATAAAAGGTATTAAAGATTTACCACGATTTTCAGATGGAAGATTAATTTTGAGAATGTCTAGCAATGTAGCAGGGATGTCGATCAATTCTACATCATTTTCAACAATTTTTCGTTTCATGCCGTTAGGTGGACGGATTATTAAAGGAACTTCGACAGAAGAACGGTAAAAGACAAATTTCATGAATAATTTATGATCCCCGAGTTGCTCACCATGGTCGCTTGTATAAATTATCCATGTATTGTCTAATAGGCCATTTTTTTCAAGGGCTTTTCTGATTTCTCCTACTTTTTCATCTATTAACGTGACATTTGCATAATAAGCTGCTTTTGATTTTTTTATGTAATCGTTCGTAAGGAATTTACTACGACTTATTGTTCTTGAGTTGGAAATATAACGTGGAAAAGGCCTCTCTGGATCTTTTAAAGCTTCTTCGTCTAATTTAATATCTTCGGGATTATAGAGTTTACTATATTCTTCAATACAATCGAATGGATCATGTGGACCGGGAATCCCTACAAAAAGGCAAAAGGGTTTTTCGGAGTCGGGACCTTTAACGTAGTTCTCTATCCATTTTACAGCCAAATCACCAACAAAAGAATCGATAAATAGTTCTTTTGGCAAAGGTATTGGTTCTGCTAAAAGAATGGGATATTTTATTGCCCATTGATGGTAGGTGTCTAAAAGATTGTGTTCTTTTAAGG
>JAHQWS010000022.1 GCA_029856295.1 Promethearchaeia archaeon | reverse complement strand
GTTTCTTGCAATCCAAGAATATTCATATCTCAATCGAATCAAATTTAACTATTATTTTATTTCCCGAAAGTGTAGTTCCGAGAAAGTTTTTATAATTACTTCCGAATCTTGAGAATGAAACGATATCACCATCTTTTAAATTTGAATCCAATCTCGAAGAATCCTTTACCCTAAGATACATCCCGGGTTTTAAATCATTTAAATCATTAACATTGTGAATACTAGAAAAGGAATAAGACCCTGCATAGTTTTCTACGATATAATCATATAATTGCTTTAATGGTTTCTTTTCTAATTTAATTACTTCCCCTTTTAAGCCTCTTTTGGCAATAAGAAGTGCTGCGATCGCGTGGTCTACGAATCCTTTAGATCTAACTTCACTTACCAATTCTCCCTTTTGCAGATGAAATAAGGCTTCTTTAGTGGTTTTGAACTCATCAACCAGGAAGATATCAGGAGGTTCGAACCGACTCTTAACAACGGTTTTTAGACCACCAGATTCCTCATGGGTAGATAAATCAGTTATTACGCACGAATAATCATCGCATGGAATGTTGAAATACTCTATAAAGAAATCGATTATAAAATCGGAACCAGGTCCATTTCCAACAAATATTTTGTTAATAATATCTTTTTCATTTCTTAAGAAATTTGTTAATTCAATGTCTAATTGTCTTTTTAGAACGTTATGGGATCGAAGATTTTCTATGTTGGTTTTCATATTTACAAACCAGAGCGAAGGCATTTCACCTTTTTCAATTAAACAAAATCCGAAATGTCGAGTTCCAGGGTCAACAGCGAGAATAACATCATTTTGTTCGAATTTAAATAGATGAATTTCGGCTTTACCTTCGGAAATTTTCATTAAAGAATTAAAAAAATTTTCGAAATTTTCATTTTTAACTTGTAAAAAAAATGTGTCTGTTTGGGATTGAAATAGAACCTCTATATTATATTTTTCAATAAGTGGAAAAACATCTGTATAATTTTCTATTTTTATAATAATATCCTGATAAGGGACGATTTTGATAATTTTTACTTTATCAACTGCTTTTGCGATTGCTTGAGCAATATGATCCTCATTTTTCCCTGAATAAATGTCCACATGGAGACCATCTAAATGAAACGCTTCACAAGCAGCTGTAGCGGCTAAAATATCATACAGTTTTGTTATTTGATTATTTTCTCTTGATACCGTCAATGCATTTCTGCATCTTGGAACAACACGTACAGAAGCAGATTTGTGAGTGCCTTTACTGACTTTGTTAATAGTTATAATTCCTTTTATTTTAGAACCAATTATTTTAAAATCTATCAAATCTTCAAGTCTTTCTTTAATAAATTCGAATTGTAAATCCCCCACGACTAATAGATTTATTACATTTCGTTCAGTATAATAATCAAACGGAATAATTTTTTTTAACTTCTCAAAAATTTCTAAAGAAAGTTTAAATTTACGGGGGTCATTAATCTCAATAAAAAATTCTTTCCTTGGAAGAACTTCAGCCATTATACTTTCAATTTTTGGAGAAATAAACTTTCCATGGTAATATTTAGTTCCTAAATTGAATTTAGGGTCGATATTTAGCAATAATTGGACTATTTCTCCCTCAGAGGCTCGGTTGAGTGGTTTTTTTTTTAATGAATAAATAGCTTTGGTCTTTACTTCTGGAGTCAGAGCCCTTTTAGGTTCAATTTCACCTGAAAGAATTCCTACATTAATTAGATTTCCAAGCCCTTTTCTATATTCATAACCAAGGATGATAAATGATAAATCTTCTTCTATTTTTTTCCTGTGTTTTGTATAAATTGAAATTTTGGAGATTAATTCTTCTATACCAATGTTTTTTTTGGCTGAGGTTTGAATTATTGATATCATCCGAGCGTTAAGTTTTTCCAAATCTTTCTTTATTTTATTAACATTCGCAGCTGGGAGATCCATTTTTGTTACTGCGATTATTACAGGTATATTCTTCTCTTTTGCTTTTTCAATAAGCCAGAATGTTCTTGCTTGAAAGCCATCTGTACCGGATACTACTAAAACTAATAAGTCTGCAAATTCTAGTCCTAAAGCCGGACTAGCTTTGAAGTCTGAGTGTCCCGCAGTGTCGAGTAAATTTAATAATAATTTTGACTTTTTAAGTTCGAATTGAATAACCTTCAGACTGACAGTGGTTCCATGGACTAATTCAAAATCAAGATTATCAGGAAATATACCTACAATTAACTCTATCAAGGAGCTTTTACCCGCCTGGGCATGCCCAGCAAAAAGTACGTTAAGAACCCGGTATTTTTGTTCCATTCTAATTATTAAAATTAATTATCAAATCTAAAAATATGTAAAAACATCATTATCAAATTAAATAAAAAAATATAAAGGCATTATTACAATTTCAGATGTAAAGATTGCTTTTCTTAAAAATTGGAAACAAATGGGATAATGGAGCTATATTAAATGCCACTTGAGAAAACCAGTAATTTGCCTCGTGCCGTTACACTCCAATTAACCGAAGCATGTAATCTTCGTTGCAAAATGTGTTATTACTGGGGTGAAACAGGATGCTATTCTAATGCTGAACCGGCGAGGAAACCAGAAACGCTGGATTTTGAATTGTTAGAGAAATTAATAGATTATTTAGCACCCGCGAAACCCTTTTATAGCCTTTTTGGTGGAGAACCTCTCTTATATCCAGAATTAGAAGAGTTAATTCTTAAGGTAAAAGGTTTAGGATCTGTTATAGACACTCCGACTAATGGAACAATGTTAACTGAACATGCAGCTATGTTCGTGCGAACGGGATTTGATTCTGTGAGAGTGTCGATTGATGGACCCCGTGAAATAAATGATTCCCAAAGAGGTAAAGGCAGTTATGATAAAGCAATGGCTGGAATTGAAACACTTTACCAAGAAAAATTAAGAACTGGAAAACGCACTCCTTTTATTGATGTGATATATACCATAACCCCTACTAATTATCTTTCTATAGATCAATTCTTTCTTGAAGAACTTAATCTTTCGGCCATTGATAGAGTATCAATTCAAATGGAAAACTTTCTAGCTATTGAAATGGGCGAATCATATTCACGATTCCTTAAATCTGAGTTTGATATCTCAAGCGAAAGATATTGGCGAGGAATAGTACGTTCTCCCGAGGATTTCAAAGGAATTGATGTGAGTTTGTTAGCATCTCAAGTGAAATCGGTTTGTAAACGCTTGAGCGCTCTTGGAAAGACAATTATGCTATTGCCTCCAACATTTTCTCAAGAGAATCTTTCTGCATATCTCAAAGCAGATTGGAATAGTATGACTGATCAGTATCATAGTTGTTTAGTTCCTTGGTTTGGAGTAGATATTACTGCCACAGGAGATTTAGCCCCTTGTCATGTATATTATGATCTTGTCATGGGTAATTTGCATGAACAGAGCTTTGAAGATATATGGAATGGAGATAAATATCAGAGATTTCGAGAATACATGCTACAAAACAAATTTATGTCAATATGCCCAGGATGTTGCATTCTTTATCTAGCGGGAAAGAAAAAAAGAAAAAGAGATATAAAAAGGGTATAAAATATATTTATTTTGGAATATATGTAATCGTCATTTCTATATAATAAATGGGGGAGAAAAAAAAAAATGAAAAAAATTCTTATGTCTTTAAACCAAGATACATCCACAATGAATAAGTCATCATCAATCCTCTCCATGCTGCTAGATATGGTCCAGGTGGAACTATCGAGTCAAACAATCCACATATGAAAAAAAATAAACTTGCGATTGATAAATATGTGAATTTTTTTCTTAATTCCCCAGTTGCCTGCTTAGCTTTTATGGCATAGCCTAAAGTCAAAAAGATTATAATCGAAAATTGGAAAAATAAAAGTATATAGTAAGCAAGACTTGCCCTATTAAATCCCGAATCAATTAAATCCCCTTCAATTGGTTGATTAATAATGAAAACTGGTTCGAATCGTATTCCAAATATAGAAACAGCGTTTATTGGCGATGTAAACACCAGAATTTCAAAAATAACTCCTATTATTGTATATATGCCTACTACTATTTTTTTCTTATCAGGCATCAAAAGTTCTGTGCGCCAATATAGTAACCCGTCAACACCGCTGGCAATATCCATATATAACTTAGCCAACTGTATAAATATAATGGACTTAAATTTTTACCAGTAATTATCATATGAAAGAAATCTGTTGCTGGACCTAACCACAAGCATCCTACAAAGACCATATTTAATCCTGCCCAGGAAAGTAGTTTTGCCTCTAATTTCTTTGCTTTATAAAAAGAAAATAATCCAAAAATAACACAAGAAAGTATGATGCCAGTTGCAGTAATACCATCCAAAAAGCCTGTAAGGGAAAGATTACCAATGAAATTAGCCATTTAAATTTTTCATCTCCATCAGTTAAATTTTATTTGATTTTTTTTTAAAAAGTGTTCATTCTATTATTATTTTTTTTCCTATGTATTTATATTTTAATTTTTTTATTAACAAATAATTAATATTTCTTTTTTGATTTATTTTTACGATCGTAATCCCTTTTAATAAACCTATTTATATCATATGGTATTCTTTCCCCTGTATCTATTATTCTTCTATTTGGTAATATGGTTTCTTTAAAAACTAAAATTTAATTTTTACAGTAAATACTTTGTATTATGAAGCGTGATGAAGGACTTTTAAATCATCTTATATTTGATTTAAAACTCAGAATTAAAAAAGTGCTAAATATTCATAATAGACTTTCGAGAAAATCTAAAATTAAAGAATATTACAAAACTCACAACGAGATAAAAATCCATTTTGGAGGGGGAAAAGACAAATTAGAGGGGTTTCTCAACACAGACATCATTGGAAAAATTCCAATTAATATCGCTAAAAAATTACCTTTTCCTTCTGAATCAGTTGATATGATTTACTCTTGTCATGTTATTGAACACATTTATTATAAACATTTTAAAGCTTTTTTAAAAGAATCCTTTAGAGTATTAAAAAAAGGAGGAAAGCATATCATTATGACTCCATCTTTAACACGCTTAATTAATGCCTTATATTACGATGAGGGTTTAAAATCTATTTTTTTAAAAGGGCATGAAAAATTAGCGGGCATTGAGCTTGATTCCGCATTGTTTTTGAACCGAATGATGAATACGTACTATGGTCATAAATTTATACATGATTTTGAGTCAATAAATCGAGTTGCAAAAACAGTTGGATATTCTGAAATAAAAATAATTTGGATACCAAATATACCTGATGAAAGTATAAGAAATTATGCAACTATGAGGGAAAATAGGGGCGAAAGATGGAAAATTGAAACAGAAACATATTTACTCATTAAATAAAAAGTATTGGTTAATAATTTCTTCTGTGACCTTCAATCGATTCAAAATAGTCTAAAATCGATTCTCTTATTTCTACTGCGGGTAAAATCTGGCGTGTTTTCCATACATAATTCATAGCATCACGCCAGCTCCATGAGGGATTTTCTTTTAATAACCATGCTACTACTAATCCTCCACTCCGTGATATTCCCATCGCACAATGCACCAGTACTTTCCCCTTTTTCACTTTAATATGTTTATCCATGAAGTTTAAAATTTCTTCAATAAGTTCATGAGGAGGGTAAGTGTTATCTGGAAATCCTTTATATAAGTAAGCATATCTTCGAAAAGGAGGCATATAATGTTTTTTTTCCATCAAATTTACAATGGCAGTAATTCTTTCTTGTTCCAACTTCTCAAAATTCAATCTAGGCCAATAGGCACCTATATAAAGGTTCTCGTTAACTTTATATATCTCATCCATATCAGGCATTAATTGATAAAAAAAATTATACAAGAAAATTAAATTTTTTGAGTAATATTCTTAATAATCATTTTAAAAGTTGTATATAAAAATTGAATATGTAAAATTATAAAAAAAGGGATTAGTATAGCCTCGATTATTGTCGGCCGTAGATTAATGATTTTTAAATTTTAGTCAATAAGAAAAAATTAAAAATACCCTCAATTATTAAATCATTTACAAAAGAATCATATTGTATAGCAAATTCTTATATAGATATAATTCTACTTTTATTATAGATATATGACAGAGAAAATAAATATAAAACTACCCGTCGATTTACTTGAATTAACCGGTCTTAGTTTTGAACGATTAGAAGAAAGAAGTCTTTTAATTTGGGTTTTAGAGTTATATTCAGAAGGGAAGCTAACTCTTTCTAAAGCAGCTACCTTAGTGCAGATGAAAGTGGATAAATTTCTATCTGAATTTCAAAAAAGACATCTTAAACATGTTGGAGGCCCAGATACTGTTCAAGAAGTCCAAAAGGATTTTGATACAATTCAAAATTTAACTAAAGATCAATAATATCAACATGATTATTCTTGACAATAGCGTCTTAAGCGCTTTTATTCGTCTTAAGCTAGTTCCATCTTTAAAATTATTATTTCCCTCTGCCATTATTTCGAAGGAAATTTTAAATGAATATTCTCTTCAATGGCAAGAAAATATCCCTAAATGGATTAATATCTTACAACCAGACGAGAGTATCACTTTGAAAAATATTCCCTTGTCCTTGAGTTCAGCTGATTTAAGCATAATAAGATTAGCCTTAGAACATGATAAACCAATAGCTTCAGATGATAGACCTTTACGAAATTATGCAGAAAAACTTGGAATCTTAATTACTGGCTCACTTGGACTATTGAAATCGCTTTATAAAAATAGAATAATTGAAACTCGAGATGAATATATTACTTATCTTAATTCACTTCAAGAAGATGTTTACATTTCGAATGTGCTAATGAAATGGGCATTAGAAGAGTAATCTTATTGATATAAATATAATCTTTTACTTTTACTAAAAATCGATTTAATTTAAAATCATTTTCTTAAATGAATATATATATTTCATCCAAAAAAAATTACACAATAAAATTAAATTTTTTGAGTTATATTCTTAATAATCATTTTAAAAATGATTTATTGAATTTCACTTAAATCTCGACTCGCTATAATATTAGCACCGGAATCTAAAATATTTTCAATCAAAATGTCTCCCGCTTTTATAGGGGCTGTTATCTGTTTTACTGCAATTTCCTTGAGGGCATCTCCGAGTTTGTCTTTTAAAATGGCCACATCCGTTCTGACAGGTATTAACGGCAAAAATCCATTTTGAACTCTCATTGTTGTTGTTAAAATCCTTTTTGGTTCATAAAACTCTTGTTGTGCGTATTCTAAACCTCTTTTGCAGGCATAACCCTCGAAGCTAGTTTCTCCGCTCTCATTTTTTTTTACTTGAATTTCACAACCCGTAGGGCACACTATACAGCGAATGACGCGGACTACACTTTGGCTACTTTCTGACATTTTTTAAATCAATCCTCCTCAATTAATACTTCTGGTCGGGGTATTACTTCGATTTCAATACGTTTACATTCATGGTTTATCCCGATTTCTTCCAAATTTAAATTCAATTCAATCATTTCACTCGGTATAACATATATTTTCTTTTTTTTATAAATTACTCCATTCTCATCTTTGAATTGAATAAGTATTCTTCTATCAGGATATCTTACTCTAAACGTAAAGACTATCTCTTTTGATAAATCACTCTTATTTATTAAATCAGGCTTGACATAATTAACATTTTCTCCAGCAACACATTTTATTTGTCCAATTCTTTTTGTATCTTTTCCATATCTATTATTAATATAGTCAACGGCATACTTTCCAGCTCTTTTTGCTTCTGCTGTTACTAAATCAACTAAATCATGTACTTGTAACACATTGCCGCACGCAAAAATGCCATCTATAGTTGTCTCCGAATTATTATCGACAACTGGACCATTATTAGAGGAAAGTTTAGCCCCAGCATTAAAGGTTAATTCATTTTCAGGAATTAATCCAACAGACAATAACAAAGTGTCACATTCAATAAATTTATCAGTACCTATTACTCTATCAAAATTTCGGTCCACCTTCGAAATAGTAACCCCTTTAATTCTATCCTTCCCATGAATTTTAGTTACTGTATAGTTAGTAATGAGTGGAATATCATAATCCTCTAAACATTGCACTTGATTTCGGAGTAGACCACTCACATAAGGTAAAATCTCAACAACTGCCTTAACCTTACATCCCTCCCAAGTTAATCTCCGCGCCATAATCATACCAATATCTCCGCTTCCTAAAATCACGTAGGTTTTTCCCGGGAGCCACCCTTCCATATTTACAAATCTTTGAGCCTGTCCAGCAGTATAAATCCCGGAGGGTCTAAAGCCAGGTATGTTAATTGCGCCTCTTGGCCTTTCACGGCACCCCATTGCTAATATTACCGCCTTTGCTTCTATTTTAATAACTCCTTCTTGTTTATTAACGGCAAATAATGTTTTATATGGCTTCTCAGATGTTCCCGGCTTAGTTTCTATTACCATGGTATTCAGTTTATAGGGAATTTCTAATTCATTAATTTCGTTAATAAATCTTTGAGCGTATTCCGGACCAGTTAATTCTTCGTTAAATTCTCTTAAACCAAAACCGTTATGAATACATTGTAAAGTTATTCCACCTAACTCTCGATCTCTTTCTAATATTAACACTCCTAGTCCCACTTTTTTAATTTCGATGGCTGCAGCGAGCCCCGCAGCTCCGGCTCCAATTACCGCAACATCTGTTTCATATTTAATCATTCCTCTATCCCCCCTTCTTCCACGCTTTTCAGTATAAAATCTTTTGTTTTCCCTACTAAGAAGTTAGTGTCTTCCCCCCTTTTAGTGACCTCATCATAAGGAATATTTAATTCCCTTGAAAGTATTTCAATAACGCGTGGACGGCAAAATCCACCTTGACATCGCCCCATTCCTGGTCTACATCTAAATTTCACACCATCTACAGTCCTTGCTCCCACTGGAGCATGGATTGCGTTGATGATCTCTTTTTCTGGAACAGTCTCGCAACGGCAAATTATATTTCCCCATGCGGGATCTTCCTTTATTTTTTGATCAAGCTCTTCTATAGTAAAGTCATTAAATCGTTCGGGTTTAGGCCTGAAAGGATTATAATTTTCTTTTATATTCAATTCCACTCCAAGTAATTCGAGAAAACCCTCTACTTTTTCGGCAATTGCAAAACAAGAAGTAAATCCTGGTGATAAAATTCCCGCTACATTAATAAAACCATACACATCTGTATTATCGATAATGAAATCATAAGTATCTGGGACGGCTCTAAGACCAGCAAAATTTCTAATAGCACTCCTTTCTGGTATATTAGGAACTAATGCTCTAGCGCCTTCCAGAATCTCTTTTAGACCAGCAGTCGTAGTTGCAATATCTTTTTTATCAGAAATATTTTGAGCATTTGGACCTACAAAGGTATTTTCATGAATAGTAGGGCAAACTAAGATTCCTTTTGAGATTTTTGTGGGTATGGGAAATAAGATTTTATTTAGTTGAAGGATATTTCTATCGAATAATATGTATTCCCCCTTTCTTGGCATTATATCAAAATAATCAAGACCTACCATTTTAGAAATCTTTCTTGCATAAATTCCAGCAGCATTTATAATATTTCGTCCCTTAAATTCACCTTGCTTTGTTTTAACCGTAAATATATAATCGGTATGTTTAATATTTGCGACTTTATGATTTCGGAAAATCTTAACTCCATTTAAAGCAGCGTTTTCTGCTAGAGCAAACGTCATTTCATAAGGACTCACGATTCCTGCAGAAGGGGCATGTAAAACTCCTACAACTTCCTCAGTTAAACTGGGTTCCATATGTAAAATTTTTTTCTGGTCTAAAATTATCTCTAATCCAATAACGCCATCCTCGGTTCCCTTTTTTCTGTAGTCTTCTAAAATTTTTATTTGACTATCTTCTAGAGCTACAACAAAAGAGCCAATCCTTTTAAAAGGAAAATTTAGTTCTTCTGCCGCTTGAGAATACATTTTATTACCCTGAATGCATAAGTTTCTCTTCACATACTCCCTTTCAGAAGCATATCCCGCATGAACAACACCAGAATTAGCTTTAGTAGTTCCGGAAGCTAAGTCAGCATCTTTTTCTAATAAACATATTTTCATATCATACTTGGATAATGTACGCGCAATGCAGCAACCGCTAATTCCCCCACCAATAATTATAACATCATATATCAACTTTTATTGACCCCTATGATGGAGTTTTTTAATGATTTGAATAAAAAAAACCACTATTCTAATTATTAAATTATAATATATCTTTAAAACTTATTTGAAAGGTAAATATTTTCCGATTGATAAGATTAATTTTAGAGAAATTTTCTTTCTTATAGTCAAGAAATTATTTTCGTAAATTTTAAACTTCAATCTCTTCCTTAAATCGATCTATAGTAT
>JAHQWS010000021.1 GCA_029856295.1 Promethearchaeia archaeon | reverse complement strand
GCCCAAACATATAGATTATAAAACAAGAACTTTAGGAAATTTATTAAGAAATTCTGCAAATACTTATCCAGATTCACAAGCAATATACTTTGAAGGATTTCGAATGACTTATAAAGAATTGGATATTGCTGCTGATCACTTTGCTACTGGACTTTCAAAATTAGGAGTTAAAAAGGGAGATGTTATAGCTATTGATACTCCAAATATACCTCAGTTTGTCATAGCTTTTTATGCGATTCAACGATTAGGGGCAACAGTGAATCCAATTATCCCTTTACATAAATTTGTAGAAATTGCTTACCAAATAAATGATTCAAATAGTAAATTTTTAATAATCTTAGATTTTCTTTATAAGGAGTATTTACTTGGTAAAGATTTAAGCAAAATGAAGTGCTTGAAAGGAATGATTTTGACAGGAATCGCTGAGTATTTACCAAAAATCAAGGCAAAACTTGGAACTGCTTTAGGAAAAGTTCCCCGAATGAAAGAATGGCCCACAAAAGTTGGAGATATTGATTTTCATAAATTTCAAGAGATTTTGAAAATGGGGGACCCAATTAATTTACCAAAGGTTAATATTGATCCTAAGAAAGATGTTGCTACTCTAATTTATACAGGAGGCACTACAGGAGTGCCTAAAGGGGTAATGCTGTCACATTTTAATATGGCCGCAAATGCAGAACAAGGTGCTGTGTGGCTTGAAAGTCAATTACCAGAAGTTAAAGACCTTCGTGGAAAAGGTGGTGTGGGTTTAGTTGTCCCATTTGCCCATGTCTTTGGTATATCATCAGGGATGAATCTTGGAATTTCAAATGCTTATAAATTAATCCTCTTTCCAGCTCCTCCAGAAAAGAAATCAAAAATCTTACAATTACTAATGAAAGAAGAGGCAACATTCATTCCTGGAGTACCGACTCTCTGGAATTTAATAAATCAAGATCCCGATTCTGTAAAATATAAAGGAAAACTAACCACATTAAAAGCATGTGTAAGTGGTGGAGCGTCGTTGCCTCCTGAAGTGAAAAAAAAATTCGAAGATTTAACTGGTGCACTTATAATAGAAGGATATGGATTAAGTGAAACAAGTCCAAATTTATGTTGTGGGACATTCGACAGATCAAAATCTAAAACGGTAGGCTTTCCAATGTCTGATACTTTAGTCAAAATTGTAGACATTGATGATGGCAAAACAATTTTACCCAAATGTCCTGATGATAATACCGATGATCCTAAATATCTCGGTGAAATTTGCGGTTGTGGACCTCAGATTATGCTTGGTTATTTAGGCAAAGAAGAAGATACCAAGTATTCATTGAGAAAAGATGATAAAGGTCGAACTTGGTTATATACAGCAGATATTGGGTGTTTTGATAAGGAAGGATATTTAATGATCAAGGATAGAAAGAGAGATATGATTAAATATAAAGGTCATGGAGTTTTCCCGGCAGAAGTAGAAAATTTAATATACATGAATGAAGCTGTGAGTGAAGTAGGTGTTATCGGCATTCCTCATCCTGAGGGAACTGGACAAACAATTAAAGCATATATTTCCTTAAAAGACGAATATAAAGATAAAGTAACTAAAGAAGATCTTATGGAATGGTGTCAAGCAAACATTAGTCCGTATAAATATCCTAGAGAGATAGAACTTATAGAAGAGCTTCCTAAAACTTTAGTGGGAAAGATATTAAGAAGAGAATTGAGAAAATTAGAAGAATAATCAAATTATGTACTTGATAATAAATTTTATTTATTTTTTTTTAGTAATTCTTTAGATTTCCTGTTGATTGGAAGTAAACTAATAGCATTTTGACGACAGCGTTTAAAACAAACGGAACAACCTCCGCATGATTTATTTGTTTTTATAGTAATAGCTTTTCCCTCAGAATTAAAAATTCTCATTTTTAAGGGGCAATATTTTACACATGTACCACATGATACACATTTAGAGAGATCTGTTACAGCTATGTATGTGATATTAGACAATTCCTTGAACTTTTCTTGCAAACTCTTGGAGGCTGAGTTCATGATTTTAAATTTTAAAACCAGTATAATCGATAATGCTTATAAAATAAATAATTTATAATATTTCAAAAATAATTGGAAAAAAAATCATAAAAAAAATTTTGGCTTTTCTTGTAATAATTTTAAGAGATTTTTGAACACAGATTCTTCAGTATTCCCTCTGCTTCTTTTGTAAATCCTGAAATTATATCCTCTACATCCATTAATGAGTCAATCAATCCTACAGTTTGCCCTACGGGAATCGCTCCATCTTCAACATCCCCTTCTGTATAAACGATCATATATTTTTTTAAGTCCTCTAAAAAGCCATCTAAATCATATGATAATTCTTGTGTGATTTTTTCCTGTTTAGAAATAACGATACCATGTTCTAAGCAATATTTGTTTTTTAATAAACGTATTGGTCCGAATCCACCTGTGGTAAGCAGAGTATCTCTTGCCGTCGCAGGAGGAATAAGTGCTTTATAATTTGGGTGAAATTCGCTTTGATTTGATGCAATAAATCGAGTGCCCATTGCAACCGCGTCTGCTCCCATGGCAAAGCCTGCTGCCACTCCTTCTGGGGACGAAAAACCACCACATGCTACCAATGCTTTTTCAGGATACTTACGTGCTACCTGCTGTAATAAAACGAGAGTACTAATACCTTCATAACTTTGATGTCCGCCTCCTTCAGTTCCAGTGGCCACAATGCCATCACATCCTGCAGCAACTACTTTATCAACCAACCATAGGGCAGGTGCTACGTGAAAATGTTTTAAATCAGGAGCTAATTTTTTCCAGATTTTACTGGCTTCTCTGGAGCTTCCCGCGCTAGTTACCCCATAAATTAATTGTTCACGCAATTTTGGATTTTTTTTACGCCATTTAGAAATACTTCGAAGCAATATTTTATGATCAGTTTGGACTCGAGCTGTTCTTACATTAACACCAAATGGTTTATCTGTATGCTCTATCACATAGTCTAGTTGTTCTTTCATATCCGTAATAGAATTCTTTCCGAGAAGAGTTACATGACTTAGAGTTCCTAAACCTCCCGCTTCTGAAGCTGCAATTGTTAATTCTGTAGTGTAAAATGGACCCATAGGAGCACTAATAATAGGATATTTAATCCCTAACATTTCAGTTACTTTTGTTTTAATCATTTTACATTCACATTCAAAACTATTATATTTATAGTTATTACTTATGTTTGACACTAAAAAAACTCTGATATTAATGCATAGATTTTAATGTTAATTATTATCTATAACTTAGATAATTTAGGAAATCGTTTATTTTCGTAAAAAAAATATATAATATAAAAAAAATAATATAAAATTTTAGTGAATAATCATTCACTCTAGAACAGTATAAAATAAAGAGAAGAAGCCTTTTCGTGCATAATGAATAATCATTCATTAATCTTAAATAGTTAAGTAACTTTTATTATATTAGAGAATAAAAAATAAAAAATAAAAAATAAAAAATAAAAAAGGAGATGGTGTAAAAAATATGCCAAGAGGTGATAGAACTGGACCTGGAGGATTAGGTCCAATGACAGGCAGAGGATTAGGCTTTTGTGCCGGATATGATACCCCGGGATATACAAAAGGAGCAGGTATGGGACTTGGTAGAGGATGGGGTAGGGGTTATGGCGGATATGGGAGAGGTCTTGCATGGCGAAGAGGATGGGGTAGGGGTTATGGCGGATATGGAGGATATGGGGCCTATAGTGCTCCAGTGTATGCTCCAGTTATGGGTGCGCCTCCTGCTTATATTCCTTCTGCGACACCAGAAACTCAAGTAAGTATGCTTAAACAAGAAAAACAGTATTTAGAATCTGAAATCGAAAATATTAAAGGCGCATTAGACGATATCTCTAAGAAACTTCTGGAATTAGAAAAAACAGAATAATTTCTTTTTTTTTTTTTTTAAAAATTTATAGTTGGTATGGAGGGATTTTAAAATAATATGAATAATTTAAATGAAAGTTCCGAAGATTATCTAAAAGCGATATATTACATTTCAAAAAAAAATAAGGGCGGCTGGTGTTCTAACCGTGAAATCTCGAAATTTTTAAAGGTCAAACCTTCATCGGTTACCGGTATGCTGTATAAATTGAAAGAAAATGGGTTTATTGTTTGGAATCCAAGGAAATCATTACGTTTGACAGAGAGAGGTAAAGTTATCGCCCAAGACAAAGTGGATTGTTATAATGTTTTGAAAGAGTTCTTTTCAAACGTTTTAAAAATCAAAGATATATCTCTGATTGAGACGGTTAGTTGCGGAATCGAACATCATATCACCCCGGAAATATTAGAGTCTCTACAGGGAGTAATTTTGGGTAATTCAAGCGCGGAATAATAATTTATTAGCTGTTAACCTCCAAAAGATCTTGTTGTTATACATTTTCTTTTGAGGGAATAAGGTCAATCCCTAAGGATCTTCCCAATCTCCTACTTGGTACAGGACCATAAACATATTCCATATTAACTCTTTCAAGAAATATTATTATTTTAAAAAAATTAATGGAAGAAATGTTCCAATAATAACTGAACTACAAAAAAAATAATCAATAGTTTAATTCCAATTAAACTTTATTATATTTGTATTTTTCTATTGAGCGATGTAAAGTTCTCATTGATAATTCTGCACAGTGTTTATGATCTTCAGGTAATCCTTTCAAAGCTTTGTCAATATCTTCTGGAACTAAGCTTTCAGCAAAATCTAAAGTTTTTCCCTCAATCATTAGCGTTGTCTGGCTACCTGCAGCTACAGTTGCTCCGCAACCGTCTGTGATAAAATTGGCTTTTTCGATGATATTATCTCTGATTTTTAAAAAGAATTGCATCGTATCTCCACAAGGACCCTCGTAAGCGTGCCATACAGTTATTTCTTCTTCGGGTGGTTTGCCCCAATTTTTAGGATTATGAAATAAATTGACAACGTATTCATTATAGTATTCCAATTCTTTATCGATAATCGTTTTTTGAAGTTTTTTCACATACTCATCAAAATCTTCTTCAGACATGCGACATTGAATTCTTTATTCTTTCTTTAATATTTCAATTACTTACTTATGAAAATTTAACATAATTAATTATTTTTCCACTATTTCTTGAATCTGCTTTACAACCTGTTTGAATGCTTTAGCGCTTTCACTATTTGGATTTTTTATAACAAATGGTAAGCCTCTATCTCCTTGGATTCCCAACTCTACTTCAAAAGGAATTTTTCCTAATAAGAGTACATCAAAATCCTTAGCCGCCTTTTCAGCACCACCGGGGGGATAAAGATCAATGTATTCACCACAATGAGGACATTTAAATCCTGACATGTTTTCAATTATTCCGAGCACTTTTCTTTTCATGACCATCGACATTTTGATAGTCTTACGGGCATCCATTAAAGCAACTTCTTGAGGTGTTGTGACAACAATTACATTCTCGTCCGGAATTAATTGTAGGATATCTAAGGTTTCATCAGAAGTACCGGGTGGTAAATCACATATAAGATAATCCAACTCGTCCCATTCAGCATCACCTAAAAACTGTCTGACGGCTCCCATTTTCATTGGACCCCTCCAAATAACCGGCTCGTCTGGATTTGCTGTTAAAAACGCCATGCTCATTACTTTCATGTTTAATGGGCCGATAACCGGATAGAATTTCTTGGCGTCGGGATCGACATTTGGTTTTAATTCGGGACTTATTCCTAACATTTTCACTACATTTGGGCCGGTAATATCAACATCTAAAATTCCTACTCTAAGACCAATGCTGGCTAAACTCATGGCAAGGTTTACAGCTACGGTGGTTTTTCCTACCCCACCTTTGCCGGAAATAATGACGATTTTATGTTTAATCTTTTCCATATTTTTTTTAATATTTTCCATTCGCTCATCTAGCATTGCTTTTTTTACAGAATCTTCTGAAATATCTTCATTTCCCATAGCAATCTAATCTTTTTCAATATTGTTTAATTATATTTAACAAAATTAAACATAATTTTAATAATTTCGTGAATAATTATTCATAAATTGACCTCCCTAAAATTTATAGGAGGAAAAGAGTAGAATTTCTTGTTCTTTAATAATAATAGAATATCGGAAATTTCAAAATCATTTAAGAATCTTATTTCTATAATAGATTTAGATTTAAGTGGTAATTACATAAGAAAGATTCCAGAAGCAATAAAAGATATGAAAAAATTAACGATTTTGGAATTGAATATTATTGAAATTGAGGAAATTCCCGATATTTTAAAATTTAGTAAAGTACGTAATATAGAGTTGTTTGAAAATCTTGATTCAGTCGTGAGATAAAAAATGTATGAGATCCTCTTCTTTTCAGATATTATCTAATTCAATATTCTTATTCACGCTAAAAATAAAGGATTCCTTAACTTTTCCTTATATATCATATATTAAAATTTCGTGAATAGTAATTCAAATTTGAATAATTTATAAACTAAAATTGATTTTCATTATTATAAAATAAATTTTAAAAAGTTATTAAAAACGAAAAAAGTGAAAATTTATGCCAAGTTTTAAAGAAACCTATGAAGCTATTAAAGCCGATTATGCAAATGGGGAGAAAAATTTCAATATCGAATGTGATATGCTTTCTGAGGGTGCGCAAGTTATGTGTACTATGGGAAATCCAGGAGGAGATCCCTTTAAACTACTTATCGATGCTCCTCTCGGATTAGACGGTACAAATAAGGGACCCTCACCTCTATTGGTGATCCTCTCCTCAATTGGAGCTTGTATTATAGCAATGATTAACTTTTGGGCCAAGATAATGGATGTAAAGATCGAGGAGTTGAAAGTTTTCTCACGTGGCCATCTAAATTTAGGGGCTCTTTTCGGAATTGACGATTCCAAAGTTGCCGGATATGACAAATTAGAGCCTGTCATCCGAATTAAAGCTGATGCCTCTGAAGAAAAAATTAATGAATTGATTGATAAAGCTTTTACTCATTGTCCTGTAATTACCAACTTCAGTGGAGCAACCAAAATTACACCTAAAATACAAATTAGAAAATAATTTTATTTTCTATTTTTTTTTATAATTATAACTTATATTTTTATCATTGAAATCTGAATAATCCATCAATTTATCTTTTTTAGAGAAGAAGTTTTAAAAGAGATCTTTTTTATTAATTTTGAATGATTATTATTAATTATTCTTAGACACAATTAAAGATTATAAATATTAGAAAATTTTCAATTGATTCGATATGGGAAGAATGACTCGTCGAAGATGGGTATTTAAACCACCTAGTAATAAGTATTTTGAAGGTACTCGGCCTCAAATGGAAAATTGTATTATATTAACACTCGCAGAGTTCGAGGCCATGCGACTTAAGCATTATAATAAATTGACTCAGGAAAGAGCAGCTGATAGCATGGGCATAAGTCAACCTACATTTTCACGCATCCTTGATATTTCTCATCAGAAAATTACTCAAGCATTAATCGAAGGGAAAACAATCAGAGTTCATGGAGGTAATATTGATTATAAACTTAGTTTTATTGGATATGGATGCTGGAATTGTGATCATATATGGGAAGATAGATCAGCATCAAGGGAAAAAAAATTTAAATGCGTGAAATGTAATTCGGAAAATGTTTATTACTTTGAGAGGGAAATTATCTAAAATTAAAGGCTTAAAGTTTAGCATTATTCCATAATACATTCTTCAGATTTTTATAAATATCTTTAATTGCTAAGCTTGCCTTAGAATTCGGAGCATGTTCTACTACTGTTTTTGCAAATGACATTGCCGTTGGAATCGCTAAATCATATGGAATTCTTCCTAAAACATGATAACCAGTTTCTTCAATATATTTCTTAAATTCGTCTTGAAATGGACTTTTCAAGTCATATTTGTTAATCACAATTCCAAAGGGAATTTTAAATTGCTTTACAACCTCAATTGCTCTAATTAGATCATGTAAACCAGAGGGTGTTGGCTCAGTTATCGCAATTATAAAATCCAATCCTGAAACTGTAGCTATTACCGGACATCCAATACCGGGAGGTCCATCAATTAAAATCAAATTATATTGATTAAAATTATCAATTCCAGATGCAAATTCCTTTACGTCTGAAACCAATTTTCCTGACGTTGTACTACCGATTTTTGTCTTACCGTAAATGAGAGGGACTCCAATATTCGATCCATAATGAATAATTTCTCCGCTTTTTACGGTATTTATGTTAAAAGCATGCTCCGGACATAAGACTTTACAAGCTCCACAACCTTCACACGATAAATAATCCACTTCCGGAATTTGATCTGTATCATTCCAGTTTAAGGCGTGAAATTCACAAAAATGCTCATCGATACATTGCTTACAGTGAACACATTTTTCTTCTATAAAAGTAGCTTTTAAAGTCGTAAATGTATCAATAGTTTCTACTTGCTCACTAGATTCAGCTGGGAGAATTAAGGCTAAATTTGGAGCATCAACATCACAATCTAATACGATTGATTTAATTTCAATATCATCCTTAGTTAAATTGGCTAATGATGCCGTGAGAGAAGTTTTACCTACACCTCCTTTGCCTGAAATAACTCCAACGCTTTTTTTTTGCCCATTCATATTTAATCCCCTTTTGTATTTAACCATAATTTTAAATTTTCATATATTTTTTGAAAGGACTTATATCCTGCTCCACCCTTAAATTCACTATTTCCATCCATCAATGGTTTCCCTAGACAATAAGAATTTACAATATCATCATCTAAGGGTATATCGCCCAATCCTTTTATATTACTCTCTTCTAATTCTCGTAAAAACTGATCTTTATATCCCAACAATGATGATCTATTAATAATTACTCGAAAATCCTTGTTTAACAATTCAATTAGCTCAATTATTCTAAGTAGATCTAATTTCCCAAATTTTGTGGGTTCTGTTACAGGGATTACCTTATCTGCCATAGCAATTAATAATTCGACATCACAATGAGCGCCAGGAGCAGTATCTATAATAACTATATCGAATTTTGTTAGTTCATCTTCTAAAATTTTAGTAAGTTTTTCCATAAGTACTTCCACTATCGTTGCAGAACGAGCTTCAGTTGGCTTTAACTCTCCAATCAAAAGTGAAATTTCATTTACCTTCGTTGAATAAATCCAGCCAACTGTTTTATAATCCTCCTCAATTGCATCGACTGGACAAATTTTATAACACAACCTACAACCAGAACACACTGCTAATATTGGAATTGGATATGCATCTTTTATATGTAATAATGCATGAGGAGCACAGTTTTCCGCACATAAACCGCATTTAGTACACTTTTCTTCATTAATTTTTGGTTTAAAAAAAGGAACCGCTTCTTTATTTTCGAGAGTACCCCCTAATAATAAAAAAGTGTTAGGATTTTCAACATCTCCATCTATTAATAAAACATTATTACCTTCATTTTTAAACATCGTGGCTATATTTACAGCCACCAAAGTTTTACCGGTACCCCCCTTACCCCCTGTAACACAGATTACTTTAGGCCTTTTTTCCATTTTTTTCGCGACACTAAATTTAGATTTTATTGAATTTTAAGTAAAACCAGTTAAACCTGACGACCTTGTCCTCCTCCCATGCCGCGACCACCACCCATTCCACCGCCACCACCCATTCCTCGACCACTGCCCATTCCACCGCCACCACCCATTCCGTAATGCGAGGCAACATTCGCACCACCGATTGATTGTAATTTGCCTTCAATGTATAATTCGATGAGACTTTTTATTGTTAATTGTTGATTTGGGGCTTTATAAATCTTAAAATTAGAAGCCGATAACGATTGCGCAGCATTTGGACCTAGATTTCCAACAATCACTTCGGTAGCGCCGTAATTTCCTATGGTTTGGACGGCTTGAATCCCCGCACCACCCATAGCACCTGCGGCAATATTACTTACAGCTTTAACTTCCTTAATAGATTTATCCTCGATTGTGATAAACGTAAATGTATCGCATCGTCCAAATCGAGGATTCATTATTGAATTCAATCCTCCATCTCCAAATGAAGGAACAGCTACTATTACCATTTTTCTATAACCTCTTATCTTTTTTTGTATAATTTTTTATATAATTTTTATTATTAATTATGATGATTGGAAGGATTTTCTCCACAACTCGAGCCAGCTAAAGGTTTTAATTTACTTAGTATAAAAGCTTCAATATTATCCTTTAGACTTCCGTATACCCCCTGATAGAGATTTATTTCAACCTCAAAAAATCCCATATAAGGGCGACCCCCTATGCCTCCAACAATCATATCTGTTACTTTTCTTCCTTTAATATTCATGACAGGTTCCAAACAATTCGAATGCCCATCATTAGGCAAGGAAAATAATTTCTTATAGTTCTTATTCACGTCTAATTCTATTCCAACAAAATAATTACAATGACCAAAATGTTCAGAGATATTATCTAATAGTTCTGGACCATTTGAGGGAATTCCTATTATTCTATTC
>JAHQWS010000020.1 GCA_029856295.1 Promethearchaeia archaeon | reverse complement strand
CTGTAAGAGTCACCAGATTTGATAGTGAAACGAGAACAATTGTGTCGGGGTATGTCTTATTCTCACTTATGATATCCCTCATTACTCAATATATATTTTTTAGAAGATCTATATCTTCCGAAGATAAAAGAGTAAAATGGAAGGGAAGATTTATCTTTTTCGGATTTATAATATTTCTTATTGGAGGAATACTAGATTCAGTATTTCAATTAAACCCGATAACTCTGTTTTTAACCAGAATATTGTTGGCTATATCTTCGATTATAAGTTACATTGGCTGGACCATGCCAGATCGAGTTGCGAACTGGTTAGTAAAAGAATAAAAATGGAATATTATTTTTTTTATTTTAATTATCTAAAATCTACAGCACATTCGTCGCCCGTAATCGAGATTATGTTTCAAATATTCATCAGAGAGAACTTTCATTACTTTTTCATAGTTAAGATTCAGTTTTTCTGCAATATCTTGAATCTCTACTCCAGGCGTAGAAATTAATTGTAAAATTTCTTTTTTAATTTCTTCAGTAACTTCTTCTGTCATTAAATTGTAGATATTTTTTCTCTAATTTAATATTTAGTTTGAGTTTTATAAGTGAAAAAATTTAACTAGAGCTTTTCCTTTTTCCTTCATATACTGCTTTTCCTAATTCAAGTATCCTGTTAAAGGGTTCTTCACCGTCTTTTCTTAAATGCAGAGTTATTGCTTCTTCTGGACAGACACTGGCACATAAACCGCACCCAAGGCACAAATCTCTATTAACTATTGCTAAATCTTCCAATATTATAGCATTGACAGGACATCGATCTACACAATTACCACATCCGCTACATAATTCTTGGTCTATTATGGATTCGAACATGGCATTAAGAAATCTATGCTTATCAAGACCCTTTTTTGTTATTCCTTTCATAGATGCACAACAACATGGGCAACAGTTGCATATATTTGATAAATGTTTGGAGTTAGCTCCAGCATGAACCAATCCCGCTTTGTCGGCTTCTTCTATAATCTTTATGGCTTCTTCAGCTGAAATCTCACGCCCTATGCCATTTTCAATATAATATTCAGCCGCGATACCGAATGATAAACAGGTTTCTATTGGATAATTGCACCCTTCACCGAGTAATCTAGATTCTTTTCGGCAAACACATTCAGTTACAGAGATTTTTCTCGCATTTTTTATGCTTTCCTTAAGTTTATGATATGGATAAAGTACGGTGTTAGTTTCAATTAATTCCTCCACAGGAAGTACTTTAAATCCAGGTACATTACTAGCCGCCAACTCATCCATAAACGCTATATCGTAATATTCTTTGAACAATTTTGCAAGTTCCTTATCAATTTTTTTCACTGAATATTCATATAACCCAATCATGAAAGGTGCTGTATTATATAAAGTTTTACCATCCCTTCGGATTCTAAATATGAGTCCCCTTTTTGACATTGACTCTAATTTTCTCTCCATTTCTTTTTTGTCCATTTTAGCTCGTCTTGCAATTCTGGAAGCTTTATCTGGAATAGGAGTTAACAAGATGGCAATTTTGGCTTCTTCCTCTGTAAAGAGTCGTTTTAAAATCTCAATTTCAATTCCCGTCGATGTTTTAGGAAATCCTATAGGGAATTGATCTAAAAACTCTCTTAATTTTATATAGGGATTATCTGACATGAATTATAACCTAAATATACTTATATTTAAACATAGAATTCAATTAATAATAAAGGTTTAGCAGAATCATTTCTAAAGATTTAATATAAGATTAAAAAATATTTGCACAGCTATTTTTCAATATTCCTAATCTTCTAAAATAACTCTATTTGTAAGAGTACCTATATTTTCTATTGAGGCCTTGAGAAGATCTCTAGGGTGGATGGGACCTACCCCACTTGGAGTGCCTGTAGCAATTATATCTCCCGGTTCTAATGTAATATATTTTGAAAGATATTCAATAATTTCTGGAATTTTAAATATCATAAATTTTGTATTAGATGACTGTTTGACTTCTCCGTTTAGTTTTAATTCAATTTTAAGATCATGAGGATCCTCACAAGCTTCAACTATTTGTGGACCGATTGGACCAAATGTATCAAAATTTTTTGACCGGTACCATGGTAGATTAATTCCTCTATCTTGTTTTTGCAACTCTCTAGCAGTGATATCGAGAAAAATAGTATATCCAAGGATGTAATCCTCATAGACCTCAGCTTTGATATTTTTACATTTGTTTTTTATTATAAAAGCAAGCTCAACTTCATGATCCACGCGATTTATCTCATTATTTTCATATAAAATTCTAGGATAAATAATAGGCTCTCCGGTTTTAATTAAACAGTTAGTTGTTTTACAAAAAAAAATTGGTTCTTTAGGTATTTGAGAATTCATCTCTTTAGCGTGTTCCACGTAATTACGCCCTAAGCAAATTATCTTTGTAGGAAATATTTCTATGTTCCCTATTTTCATACCATTCCCTTATTCTCCTTCCAAAACAACTTTATTTGTAAGTGTTCCTATTTTTTCAATAGTGGCTTCAATTAGATCACCAGGTAAAACAGAACTAATACCAGATGGAGTACCTGTTGCGATGATATCTCCTGGTTCCATAGTAAATAAGCTAGTAATATATTCCATTAGGTCTGGAATTTTAAATAATAAATACTTAGTATTAGATGATTGCTTTATTTCTCCATTTACTTTTAATTCGATTTTTAAATTATGTGGATCTTGAATCTCATCAACAGACGCGATTCTTGGACCAATTGGACCAAAGGTATCAAGTGATTTTGAACGAAACCAAGGTAATTGAGAAACAATATCCTTTGTTTGCATTTTACGAGCCGTAACATCATTAAAAACAGAATATCCCATTATATGCTCATAAATTTGGTTTTTAGGAACATCCTTACACCTATCTTTTATTATAAACGCGAGCTCAACTTCATAATCAACCCTTTTAAGCCTACGATTGTTAAACAATAGTTTTGGATATATTATTGGGTCTCCATTACCGATTAAGCAGTTTAATGTTTTAGGAAAAAGTACGGGCTCTTTTGGAACTGGTAATTTAGTCTCTTCAATATGGTCCATATAATTTGTGCCAACACAAATAATTTTTGTTGGATTTATTGTTTTATCTCCTATTTTTATCATTTATTCTTTCACCATCAATGGAAAATATAATTTACATTAAATCTTCATTTTAATCGTACTAAATTAATAAGGTAAACGTAATTTCATTAATTTAATTAATGATTACATTTTATTGATCTTTAATTCAACGAATATGGTAAATATGACCTAAAAATCAAAATTGCTGAACATCCTAAAAAAATCGGAGGTTTAAAAAAGTTGATTGAAGAAAGCACCGAAGAAAAAGTAATGTTTCAAAATGTCTTAACAAAAAGAGTAGCAACTGCAGGGATATTTATAGCAGTAGGGTTAGTATTGAGTGTTCTAAACCCTTTTGCCTATTTTTTCTTATTTGGAACTAAGATTAACCCATTTGCCCATTTCATAAATGCATTAACAGGGGTCCTAATCGGACTCACGTTCTCTTGCATAGTTGCTTTAGGTATAGCTATATTACGGTTTGCGTTTGGAATTGGTACAATTCACGCTTTCCATGGCGGTATTTCTGGCGCTGTTGTAGTAGGCACATCAGCATATATTTTAAGAAAAAAGAAACCTGAAAAAGTAGAATTCGCTGCCTTAACTGAACCCATCGGAACGGTGTTTATTGGTGGTACTATCGCACAACTTATTGCACCGATCGGAGGTATTGAAGGGTTGTTTATTTATTGGAGCTTATTTGCTGCAAGTTGTATTCCTGGCTGCATTTTAGGGTTTATAATGCTTAAAATCCTAAGAAGAGCGGGAATTTCTTGGGAAGATTATTTTTAATTACACAAATTTGATTTTTTTTTATAATTTTCATGATATTCCACGAAAATTTAGATTTTAATCGATTTATTGGATCTTCTACGATTTTATATGGTGAAACTAACACTAAAAAGACATATTATACAGCAAAATTCGTTCAGTTTCTTACAGAATCGAAAAATATTAACCATCAAGATATAACCATTTTAGATTTTGCTCCCAAATTAAGTATAATTAATGAATTAAAAATAGGTGGTAAAATTGAAGATTTCTATGATAAAAGCCGAGGATGTAATAATCTATCTTTTGAAGGAGAAATAATACCTCCCCGATTAAACGCAAATAATAAGAAAGAACTTTATGAAAATGCTTTAAAAAACTATAATAAAACACATAAAACCTTAAAAGACTTCAATGAAAATCCAACATCTATTTTGATTATCAATGATATTTCTATATATCTTCATAAAGGGAATAAGAAATATTTATTAGAAACAATTAAAAAAGCTTCCACCTTTTTTGGAAATTCATATTATGGATCTTCAATAAAACGCAACTTTGCAACTTTGTTTAGTTTAAGAGAAAAACTTTCCGTAAAATATGTATTAAAAAGAGTTGATAATGCGTATACGACCCAACTTTAGTATTTAGCGGAAAGACGAGATTAATTTGTGCTGATCCTCAGATAATTTTTCCCTTTCTACTTCAAAAAGTTCAAAGAGTATATGATCTGGCCCCTCTGCCATAACATATTTCAATATTCCTAGATTTTTTATCGGCTTTCTGAACTCAAATCCTTTACTCTTCATATGAGCTACGAGAGCTTCTATATCGTCTGTTTCAATCCCCAAATGATGAACCACACCCCGCTCTTGGTCTTTCGGTGGTTGATCATAGAAGTTAATTTTTGAGGATCCAATCGCAATCATCACATTCCGCGCACCTGCCACTTCCAAATCGAAGAGTATTTCTGCTCCGAACATCTCACGATAAAAGCGGAGACTCTTTTCTATATCTGATGCGAATAAATGGGCATGATGCAGGTTTATTTTCATTTATCTTTCCCTTTTATAATATTTCTCATAAAAACAATTATTAAAAATATTAGATATATAATAATTGCTGACTTAATAAAATAAATTATTTATTGCTAAATTAGGGGATTTAGGTTGGGATTAGATGCTAATTTTGAAGAAGCCAAAGTTCCAGAATATAATCTTCCTGATCCTCTCATCTATCTTGATGGAACAAAAGTTACTAACGGAAAATTTTGGTTTAGGAAACGTCGACCGGAAATTCTTGAACTATTTGAGCGTCATATGTACGGGAAAATGCCTGGAAAACCTGAAAAGATGTCATTTGAAATTACATCCATAGATAAAGATGCGCTTCAAGGAAAGGCAACTCGTAAGGAAATTTCTGTCGTTATGGAAAATAATCACATTGAAATACAAATGGATATCCTTATTTATCTTCCTAATTTTCAACCAAAACCAGTTGCTAATTTTATAGCTTTAAATTTTTTTGGAAATCAGTCAATTCATCAAGATCCAAATATCACACTATCAAATCAGTGGATGCCTACAAAAATAGCTTATGGAATAGTAAAACATCGAGCAACAGAAAAATCACGAGGTGTGCGTTCCTCTAAATGGCCAGTTGAACTTATCATTGACCGGGGTTATGCTCTATCTACAATATACAGTGGTGATATCGATCCAGATTTTGATGATGGATTTCAAAATGGAGTACATCCGTTATTTTATAAAAAAGGACAAACTAAACCAGCTGCGGATGAATGGGGTACTATCGGAGCATGGGCTTGGGGGTTAAGGCGAGCAGTGGATTATTTTGAGAGAGATGATGATATAGATAATAGTCGTGTAATTGCAATGGGTCATTCACGTCTGGGAAAAGCCGCATTATGGGCGGGAGCAAATGATCAGCGGTTTGCAATAGTAATTTCTAATAATTCGGGATGTGGAGGCGCCGCATTATATCGTCGAAAATTTGGTGAGACTATTTCGCATATAAATTATCAATTTCCCCATTGGTTCTGTGAGAATTTTAAGAAATATAACGATAAAGAAGACGAACTCCCTGTAGACCAGCATATGTTAATTTCTTTAATAGCTCCGCGGCCAGTTTACATTGCGAGTGCTGAAAAAGATCTTTGGTCTGACCCACGAGGTGAATTTCTCTCTGCCAAACATGCAGATCCCGTATTTAAAATGCTGGGAACCGGCGGTCTTAAAGTGGATGAGATGCCAGAGGCTCATCGACCAATATTATCCACCATAGGATATCATATTCGGGAAGGAGATCATGATGTTCTTAAATATGATTGGGATAAATATCTAGATTTTGCTGACTATCATTTTATTAATGTTTAAATTATACCTGCTCCCAGTCTATAATAATAATTTTAATAAATATTCTTTTAATAGATATCTAAAAGCTAATAAAATAAGTATGATTTAAAAATAATGTATATCAATATTAAAATTAATAACTAGATTTATATTAACAAAATATGTTAATAACCAATTATTAATGAAACATATCAACTGGCTTATTGTTTTTGGTTTAATTTTGATTCTTATCTCAATAAGTCTTTCTTTTATACACTTTTTAATCTTTCAAGATATACATACACTCTTATTTCAATTTGGAATAAGTATTGCCTTTATCCCCCTGAATGTGTTGTTTGTAACTCTAATTATAAATCAATTACTTGCAAAACGAGAGAAAAAAACTGTTTTATATAAGGTAAACATGATAATAGGTGCATTTTTTAGCGAAGTCGGAACAACTTTAATAAATGAATTCTCTAAATTTGATCCTAACTGTGAAGAAATTAGGAAAAATCTTATTTTTAATATCGATTGGAATAATAAAGATTTTCTTTACCTCTTAGGGCTACTTAAAAACTATGATTATGTTATTGAAATCATTAGCAAGCAAGATCTCGAACGGATGAAAGATTTTCTTGCAGGGAAAAGGAAATTTCTCCTTGTTTTATTAGAAAATCCTATTTTATTGGAAAATGTTTTATTTACAGATCTCCTTTGGGCGGTATTTCATTTAATGGAAGAATTAGGGATTAGAGATAATATATATAATTTAGCTGAAACAGATTATTTACATCTCTCGGGAGATATAAAACGAGCCTACTCAATGCTTATTTCTGAATGGATAAAATACATGGAGCATCTTAAAAATAATTATCCATATCTTTTTTCTATTGCTATGCGAACTAATCCCTTTGATAATGATGCATGTCCGGAAGTGAAATAAGAATAGTTTTTGCATACTCTCCTAATGAATGTTATATAAGAAAAAAGGCGATTCTATCCACCTTTAGCTATCATATCCGTGAAGGTGATCATAATGTTCTTACATATGACTGGGAAAGATACCTTGATTTTGCCGATTATCATTTCAATACCGTTTATTCAAATAAAATTATACACTTTTAAAATGTATATAAATATTTTTAACCCATTTTTACTTAACTGAATTAAAATATTATTAGAGTGATTATATTGAAAAAAATTGGCGATTATATGGAAGTCAATCCTTTTTATTTTGAAAATGTTCCGCGTCGGGCCACTGAATATAGAGGGCTAGAAAAAAGTTCTCATTACCTTACAATGAGAGATGGTGTAAAGATTGCTGTCGAAGTTCTTTTACCAAAGAATTTAAAACCTGAAAATAAACTTCCTGCGATCTTGCTGCAAACCCGTTATTGGAGGGATTATGATTTTAGAATTCCGTTCAAATACTTTTTGAAAGATTACAGCTTTGGATATAATAAATACCTTTATAAAATTGGTATAAGTCGCGGATACTCATTCGTTAAAGTAGACGTGAGGGGCACTGGAGCCTCTTTTGGAACCAGACCGTGGCCATGGTCAGCAAATGAAGTAAAAGATGGGCGAGAAATAACGGATTGGATAATTAAACAGCCTTGGTCAGATGGGAATGTGGTTTCAATGGGAGTTTCCTATTTAGGAACTGCTTCCGAATATCTGGCAACTTTAAAGCATTCTAACGGATGTTTAAAAGGAGTACTTCCAATAAGCAGCCAATGGGATAATTATTTGGAAGTAGGCCTCCCGGGAGGGATTTATAATCATTATTTTATGACTGATTGGGGAGAACTCGATAAAGGTTTGGATCAAAACAAAAGCAAAAGTTTTCTTACCCTACACCCTAAACTTTATTACCTAGCAAAAGGAGTTAAGCCGGTAGAATCCGATAAAGGGAAGAAACTCCTAAAAGAAGCTGTGAAAGAACATGAAAAAAATATTTATGTTCATGAAGTAGAGCTAGAGGTTAACTATAGGGATACGATCGATGCTGTTAGCGTTTTTACTCAAAAAAAGAAAATAGAAAGATATAATGTCCCATTTTGTGTATGGGGTGGTTGGTTAGATGCTGCTGTTTCGGATCATATTATTAAACGGTTTATGACGTATAACAATCCTATGAGGGCAATAATCGGTGATTGGGACCATGAAGTTATCCGAAAAACGAATCCTTATTTTTATAAAAAATATGAACTTCCTATAGATCAAAGAGTACAACAAATCGCTCGACTTGATTTCTTTGAGCTATGTATAAATGAGAAGTTTACTGAAAAAGTCTTATATTATTATACCATGGGAGAAGAAAAATGGAAACGAACGGAAATTTGGCCTCCTAAAGGGCATACAATGGAACGATGGTATTTTTCTGAAAACAATGAGTTAACTTACACTAAACCTCAAAACGAATCGGGTGAAGATAGCTATGTTGTTGATTTTGAGGTCACTACTGGGACAGGAAATCGTTGGCATGTTCATTATGACCAGAAATTAAAGATGCCAGACAGAGCTCAAATTGATAAAAAATTATTAACATTTACAAGTACTCCTTTAGAGAATGATATGGAAATCACTGGACACGCGATCATTACATTATATATGACTTCTACACATGACGATGGCGCAATCTTCGCTTATTTAGAAGACGTCGATGAGAAAGGCAAAATAACTTATATTACTGAAGGAGAATTACGTCTTTTTCACCGTAAAATTTCTACAGATGAGCCTCCTTATAAAATTACAGTTCCTCACCATTCATTTAGAAAGAAAGATTCACAACCCGTAGTTCCAGATGAACTTATGGAGATATCTTTTGGATTCTTACCCACTTCGGTTTTATTTCGAGAAGGTCATAGAATTCGAATTGCTATAGCAGGAGCGGATAAAGACACCTTTAACCGGTATCCTGAGGAAGGAAACCCTACGTATAATATAAAAAGGAATAAATATCACGCATCATATATCGATATACCTGTAATTAAATAACCATCTAAACTAAAAACTACTAATAAATCTAATTTTTCATCTTTAAACTCTTTTTAGATAATAAATTTGCATTTGTGAGAAATTAACGAAAATGTAAGATTTAAATATCAAATAATCGTATTATATAACACTACGAGATCCATTTGTAGTAGTTTCAAAATTAAATAAGAGGTGAAACGTATGCCATATGTATTTGTAACTTCATACCTTCCTTATAATAAGACCACTGAAATTGCGAAGATATATCTTGATACTTTAAAAGAATACAGATCCGATAGAAGAGCTTTAAGTAAAGAAATTATTCCAAACTCCGTAATCGCAAAAAAAGACTATATAGAGGTTGTTAGTGTACATGATGTTGAAGAGAGTAATCTAGCCAAATTTTTACAAATTCAGCAAAAATGGATGACACAATATCACAATGTAGGTGAAGGATATGGGTACGAAATTGAAGTTCGGTTTAAGATAGCAGAAGCTTTAGAAATGATTGGAATGAAAATGCCCGAATAATCTAAATATAATAAAAAAATCTTAACTTCTTTTTTTTTAAATTATAAGCGTTATTTTTGAAATTTTTTAATAAATACCTAACATAGAAAATGAGAGAAAGTAAGATTTAAAAATTTAAAAAATATAGTATATTTAAATCCGATTTAAAGTGTTAAAAATGGATTTAAAAAAATTTGATGATTGGCCATCACCTAAAGCAACAAAAAGACTAATATACCTTGGTTTCATCGTTCTTTGGATCAATTTCGCAATAATGGTTTACCTTACCCTGTTATCACATTATCCTGCGACTTTTATAGAAAGTCAACTTTCATTTAGTGGTCCAGTAATAAAGTCACATTTTAAAGAAATGAGTACTTAACAGTTAAGAATTTATGCTATATACCAATTATTGGATTGTTTTTATGATTTTTTGCATATAACGATGTTTTTTTGTTTTACGTTATTTTTGGCAAGAAAATTCGATGAAGATTCTAGATGGAGAAATTCTGGATATAAAATATCAATTCTTGGATTAATTGGTGCAATTAGCGATATTATAGAAAACAGCTTAATAATTATGATGACAACTGATCCTCAAGGCTTTCCTGATATATGGGCCGTAGCACACAGTTGGTTCGCGGCTATCAAATTTATTTTATGGGGAATTCAGGCAGTATGGTTAATTTCGGCCGATGCTAAGCTATTTAAAAGTGAAGTATTTTCAAAAAAACCTTTCTTAGCTGTAATAGGTGTTGTCTTTTCAGTCCACTGGGCGATTATTATATTTGGATTGCTTTTCATCTTTGGTGTGGATGTAGC
>JAHQWS010000019.1 GCA_029856295.1 Promethearchaeia archaeon | reverse complement strand
CTGCGATAAAATCTCTTGCGCAAATAGAAAGTGCCCGAATTCAAAAAGCACTTGGCAAAGAAAATATAATAATTGATTCATTTGATAAGTTAAAACATTTCATAGACGATTCATTTAGCATAGTTAAAGGTGACTTCATGAATTTCGAATATAGTTTTCCAAAAGAAAATCTTATGCACTGGGAAATGCACAAATGTTTTGCGTATGAAGGTATGAAAAAAATGGGTGTTGCTGATCAATACGAGTGTGGAGTTCTTTATCGTGTAAAATGTTGGCTTGATGCATTAAAACTGGATTATAAAGTTGAACCTCGAGTAAAAGGTTGTTTAATGGCATCTGGAGAGAAATGTGAAGGAGATGTGAAATTCTTTTTTAAATAGTTGTATAAAATAGATACTTTTTTTACTATTTAAATTAAATATTTCTAAAAAAAATTTAGAGATAAGTTTGGAAGTGAGTCATTAATATTAACAAGAACCTCCCTTTTGGGAGTTTTTACTTTCAATTCTTCTAATTTAATCATATAATTATAACTAATCCTTTAAAATTATTTACTTAATTTTTATTTATTTCAGAAGAAATAAAATGCTTCTTAATATTTACCAATAATATATATTTAAAATGAAAATTTTCGTAATTTAAAATCATTTATCTGTGAGTGATATGGATAATAAGATTGTTTTGGTTGGAGCGGGTTCCACTTCATTTGGTCCTAAAACAATTGGCGATTTATTTATAAGCGATAATTTAGCTGGATCAACAATTACACTTCATGATATTAATAAAGAAAAACTGGAAATGGTATATGAAATATGTATAAAAGAGAACGAAATTAGAGAGGGAAAATTTAATATCGAGAGAACTACAAATAGAACAGAGGCATTTAAAGATGCAAATTTCATAATCAGTTCTATTGAAGTTGGAAAACGATTTCCATTATGGCGTCAAGATTATGAAATTCCAAGGAAGTATGGATCAACCCAGATTCTAGGAGAATGCGGAGGTCCTGGGGGTACCTTTCATGCTTTTAGAATATTACCTCCAGTTATCGAGATTGCAAGAGAGGCAGAAAAAATATGTCCCGAAGCATTTTTCATTAATTTTTCCAATCCAATGGCAAGAGTTTGTCTGGCAATTAAAAGAGCGGCACCTAAACTTAAATTTACAGGTCTTTGTCATCAAATCGGATTTTTTAATGTGCATATTCCTAGAATGTTAGATCTTAAATTAAAAAACTTAAAAATGACAGTGGTGGGCTTAAATCATTTTGGATTTCTGTTAGGCTTAGAAGAATTTAATTCTGGAAAGGATTTAATGCCCCAATTCCATTCTAAAGCTATGAAATATTTTAAGAAACATGAGGATCGATTTATGTTTTCTACATTAACTTTCGAAGTGTATAAACGATTGGGATATTTTCCTCATGCGGGAGATAATCATTTAGGTGAATATTTACAGTTTGGAGAAGAATTCACTGAAAAACAGGATATGATTGATTGGTTAGATAGAACGGATGAATTTGGAAACACAATATATCAAAAGGTTTTAAAAGGATATAACAGGTTGAAAAAAGGGCGATATCCTAAGAGAGGTATATTATTTAGAAATCTTTCCGGAGAACGAGCTGTACCAATAATAGAAGAGATATTAACTGATAAAAAAAAAATTGAGAGTTCGGTAAATATACCAAATGATGGATTAGTTGAGAATTTACCACAAGATTTGGTCATTGAAGGGCCTGCAATAGTGGATAAAGAGGGTATTCATGGTATAAAAATGGGCAATTTACCTAAGAGTATCGCTGCATTGCTTCGTATCGAAGCAACAATCCAAGATTTATGTGTGGAAGCGGTTTTGAAAGAATCCAAAGAACTTGCAATTGCTTCCTTAGCAATTGATCCCAATGTTGGAAGTTTTGAAATGGCCGACAACATTTTCAGTGAGTTATATCAACTCCAGAAAGAATATTTACCTCAATTTAAATAAATTGGAGAGGATAAGTCAAATGGATTACAAAACCCTAACTGAAGTAAATTTAAATGCCGTTTATGAGTTATTTAAAAGAAATGAAAGCTTCTATTCAATCCCTTTAGACTATTTTCGGAGGGGAACATTTGGAGATGAAGATTTTGACCCAGATCTTGCACTGGTTTTAGCAGATCCTAAAACAAATAATATTATAGCAGCACTAATCGCTGTAAATCGCGCAGAAAATTGTTGTATAAAAGCTCTTATCGTTGATAAACAATTCAAAAGGCAAGGAATTGGCAAGAAAATGCTAAAAGAAATTATTAATAGAGCTAAAAATAAGAATGAGCACATTAGCTTTATAAATTTTGGAGCGAGTCCCCCTAACTATTGGTTAACAGGCGTGGATTTACGTCATACAGATTTATTGTTCTTTCTTAAAAAGAATAGGTTTAAACTCAGAGAAACACGTCAAAACTTAACAGTTCCTCTAAAAAACTTAGATTTAAATCCCTCCTCTGAAAAAAAAGGATTTCAATATGAACGAGTTCAAACTAAAGATTTTGAGGAATTACTTGAGTTTGTGAGGAATAACTATGGTCATAGTTCTTGGCCTGAAGAGGTTCAAATAAGTTTAATATATAATCCTCCTACTACTTTTGTGGCAAAAAATAAAGGTGGCCAAATAATTGGATGGGCAACTCATGGAATCCAATTTCCGGGTGCCTTTGGTCCTACTGGAGTTTTATATACATTACAAGGAAAGGGTATAGGTTCAGAGCTATTGAAATGGTGTTTATGGGATATAAAACAGAGTGGATTAGAAAGATGCACAATTATGTGGGTAGTAGGAAATACTATTAAGTTTTACTCAAAAAGCATAGGCGCTTACATCTCTCCTGTTTTTTACGAAATGACTAAAAAATTAAGAAGATAAGATAAAAATATCAATTATTCATCAAAAGTTCCATGTTTACCTTTACCTTCTGTAAACTCCTTACTTCCTACTAGATAATCTCCGCTCGCCAAAGTTCTTAGGCCCCATTCAAATTCATTGGTCATTGCGTCCTTTAAACTCATCCCAAACTGTTGATATGCAGACATTCGATCATTTCTCATACATATTTGGGGAAATTCAGCAATAATTTTTGCTAATTTCTCAGCTTCTATCCTTGATTTTCCGTTATCAACAATGTGATTAGCCAAGCCCCACTCAAAAGCTTCCTGTGCTGTGACAGGACGACCTGTTAATATCATATCCATAGCTCGACTTAGCCCAATAAGTCTTGGAAGGCGAATTGTTCCACCATCGATAAGAGGAACCCCAAATCTGCGGCAAAAGACGCCAAAAATCGCATTTCTTTCAACCACTCGTAAATCACACCATAGCGCAAGCTCAAGACCACCTGCTACAGCATATCCCGCTACGGCTGCGATAACCGGTTTGGAAAGTCGCATTCTTGTCGGACCCATTGGGCCATCACCATCTTTATCAATTCTATTACCATGACCTCCCTCGATTGCTTTTAAATTGGCTCCCGAACAAAAAGTTCCATTTGTGCCCCATAATACTGCCACCAGTGCCTTTTCATCTCGTTCAAAATTGCGAAAGGCATCAGCAAGTTGTTGAGCACTAATTCCATCTACAGCATTCCTCACTTCAGGATTATCAAGTACTACTGTGTAAACGGGATAATCTTTTTCAACATAAATTGGCATGAAATAAATATAGGATTTAAAAACATAAATTTCTTTCTACCTTTTTTATTCAGTACGTATTATTGTCAAAATCTCTAAAAGTGTAAGTAGTAGAGAATAAGACATATATAGTTAAAAAAACATTGTTATAACATATGCATAAAGACGAAGTAGAGCTATTTCTTAATCGAGCTAAAAATTTCCTAGATGGTGCCAAAGAAAGGTTTCAAAAAGGAGATTGGGATTTAACTTGTTTTATGGCTGAACAATCTGTCCAACTTTTAATGAAATCTATAATTCTTGAAAAAGGAGGGGAAGTACCTAAAACTCATTCAATTAGGATATTATTCGGATTACTCTATCATATCACAAAAGAAGAAAAATTAAAATATGATAGGAAAGCTCTTATATTTCTTGAGAGTGCCTATTTGAATTCTCGATATTTTAATTTTACTTATGAGAAAGAAGACGCTGAAGAAGCTCTGAAAATTGTATCGGAGGTAAAAAAAATTGTCGAACATGTTAGAAATGATGATAAAAAGGAAAGAAATGATTGAGAATTTTAAGAAATACTTGAAAAATATTAATGAAAGTATTAAAGCGGTCTTAAAAGACTCTGAAGTTTTTCTATTTGGAAGTGCAATTGAGGGGAATCTAGTAGCCGCAAGCGATATTGACATTCTTATTATAGCAGAGGTGCCAAAAAATCACTTGAAAAGAGCAGAAATAACTGCTAAAATTGAAGAGAAAGCGAGATTACCGCTCGTTCATCCCTTTGATTTTCATATATTAACCAATGAAGAATTAAAAACTTGGATAAAAATTTATAACTTTAAGTATGAGAACATCTCGTCATACTTGTAATAAGGGTTTTTTTTCTGCCAATTAAAACTTCTAAAAACATAAGTTTCTTTCCAACTTCTTTAATCAGTTACTTCGATTAACAAAATATTTAGTAGCGCATTATTTTATTTTCTTCTTTAACATATTTTTTAGGCGAAAAGATAATGAAAGATTATTCAGATTGGAAACTGGTATTTGATTACGAGAATGAATCGCCATATGTGAATCCAAATAATTCTGGCTTAAAACCGTGGTTAAAATAGATTTGAACCACACCTTGAACGCCAACTGTATTTTGAGCGGTTATTGCACTCATACCATAGACACCACGAGCCGCAAATGTTTTCAAATCCGCTTGGATATCTGCTCCACTCTAGAATCTGAACCGGCAATAGTTAGAACCTTTTTAACGATAATCACCTCATTTATGTCTTAATACTTTACCCGGCAATTTTTCTGTGTGGTTTCCTTTTTCTATTACAATTTCTCCGTTAATAATTACATACTCTATACCCTCTGGATATTGATGAGGATTTGCATAGGTTGCCGTATCGATAATTTTATCAGGGTCAAACAACACAATATCAGCCCAAAAACCTTCTTTTAATAAACCTCTATCATATAGATCAATACTTATCGCTGGTAGAGACGTCATTTTTCTTATAGCTTCCTCAAGAGAAATTATCTGCTTTTCCCTTACAAATTCACCAAGAATTCGGGGATATGTCCCATACCCCCTTGGATGCGGTTTACTTTCAGCCAATACACCATATGGTGCGGTAGTAGACGCATCTGTTTCAAATGAGACTAAAGGATCTTGCATAAATCTAATGATATCTTCTTCACCTCTTAAATGAATAATTATCATATTTAGATTTGCATTTTCCTCGATTAATATATCATGAAGTGCCGAAAGCGGATCAGTGTTTCTTAATTCTGCTATTTCTTTTAGGCTTTTTCCCTCTAAATCTTTGTTCTTTTCAGTACTGAACATTATAACTAATATATTTTCCCATCCAATAATATCTGGAGGTGCCCACTCATCCCATCCTTCACATCCATGTAATTGATCCTGTTTAATTTTTTCTCTTGTTTCTTTATCTTTTATTCTCTCGAGTAATTTCCCCTTACCTCCTTCATGAGCCCAAGGTGGTAACAAAGTTATTAATTCAGCACTCACAGAATCATAAGGATGCATATCTGAGTTAACCTCAATCCCTTTTAATCTTGCCTTTTCTATGATTCTTAATACTCTTTTACTTGACCCCCAAAATGGAGAGCCAAAAACTGAAAGATGAGAAACTTGAACCTTAACTCCTGCTTTTTCCCCAATCTCTATTGCCTCATTTAAAGATTTTCTTAATTGACCGCCATATGACCTTATATGAGAGGAATAGATTCCATTATATCTTGAAACGACTTTTGAAAGCTCAATTAATTCATCTGTTTTGGCAAACATCCCTGGAGGATAAAGCAACCCAGTAGATAATCCTATAGCACCTGCTAGCATTGCTTCATCTACCAACGATTTCATTTCGGTTAACTCATTGTCATTTGGTACTCTTGCTTCCACTCCCATAACAGCAATCCTAATAGTGCCATGACCAACTAAATGTACCATATTTGTTGAATATTTCCTCTTTTCGGCTTTTTCCAAATACTCTTTAAAAGTTCTCCATTCAATTTTTTGTTCTTTACTAGAAGGCAATAATTCTTCGAAGTAATTTGTAAGGAAATCAACTGTTTCTGGATTTATTGGAGCTAAACTTAATCCACAGTTTCCAACTATATGCGTAGTAATACCTTGTCTTACAGTACTTTCCTGTTTAGCATTGATGAAAATGGAGGGATCAGCATGACTATGAATATCAATAAAGCCAGGGGATACAATTAATCCCTCGGCATCAATAGATTTTTCTGCTTTTATATCCTTAATTCGCCCTATTTTCACAATCTTCCCATTTTCTATGCCGATATCTGCTTTATACCATGGATTTCCGGTCCCGTCAACAATTTTTCCGTTTTTAATAATTAAATCCAACTTTAAAACAACACTATTTTATTATTTAATTACTCCATTTATTTGATTTTAAAATTAATCATTATAAAGTTAAATTATGGTTTAGTAATTAAAATTCTCAAATCTTAAGAAAACATTTATATCTTGATTTAACAAATTAAAATAAACAAAAATTAAATTATCTATATCAAATTTTTCTTTTAAGATGATTATCAAATGAATGCAGATAACACAGGTAACGAAATTTGCAGTGATGAGGCTTTCGAAGTTTCACACTCAAAAAAAATCATGGTCTCATATGCTTTTGGAAATTTCTTGTGGGAATTTATTGAGGGTGTTATCGTAATTCTGGTTTTTTTCTTTTATGAAGCTGAACTTGGTCTCTCCAGCACTCTTACCGCTCTAGGATTTATAATTTTTGCAGTATGGAACGGATTAAACGATCCTATTTTAGGATACCTTACAGATCGCCCCAACCGACTTACAAGGAGATGGGGTAGAAGGTTTCCGTGGATGATGATCACTTTTGTTCCTTGGCTAATTTGCTTTTTTCTCATATTTAATCCACCTAATGTAAATCCTAATGAATCTCCTTGGATTCTTTTTGGATGGCTCGTTACAACGACATGTGTATTTGATTCATTTTTCTCAATCTGGTATGTATCTTATGGTTCATTATTTCCTGACAAATTTCGAGAAAGATCTGAACGTCTAATGGCATCTGGAATTACGGTATATGTGGGATTTTTCGGAATTGTTTTGGGATTTTTAATGCCACCAACAATAATTACATATGGTCAAATCTCATCTTATATGGTAATGGCATTGATTTGTGTTATCATCAGCATTATTGCTATGATAATATTGATACCGGGGATAAAAGAAGATAAAACAATGGTCAAAAAATATCTCGCAAAATGCGAAGAAAAGGAAGAAAAAGATAAGATCTTTGAATCATTTAAGCAAGCTCTAAAACAAAAGAATTTTGTAGTATTTATAATATTCTACTTACTTTACCAAAGTTTAACAATAATGATGACCTCGTCATTTCTGTATTTTGTTCGTTATGTCCTAAAAACAGAAGCTTATATCGCGACATTTATAATGGCAATGTTTCTTATAGGTGGTCTGGCAGCTCTTCCCTTCTGGCTTAAATATACGAATAAAACAAAAGATTATCGCAAAACAATAGTCATTGCATCAGTAATAATGATTTGTTTTGCAATTCCTTTGACGTTTATAACAGACTTAACTCTAGTGATGATAACAATGATCCTTTTTGGTATTGGTGTAGGGGGAGTGTGGATCATGTTAGCACCCATCAACGGGGATATTATTGATGAATCCGTAACTCTCTTTGAAAAAAGGCGAGAAGGATTATACGGGGGATTTAGATACTTTTTTGGTCGAATAGCGATGGTGATACAGGCTGTTATATTCGCAGTCATCCATATATCTACTGGATTTGTTGAAGGCGGAGGTACTCAGACATCCTTAGCGATTTTAGGGATTCAATTACACACTGGGATAATTCCCGCTATGCTAATGGCGATAGGTACCCTAATTTTTTGGAAATTCTACGATATAACACCCGATAAAGCTGTAAGAATAAAGGAGCGATTAAAAGAAATTGGATTATAATTTTTATTTATTGAAAGGTAAAAAAAAATAAAGAGGAATAAAAATTGAATGAAAAAAATAAAAGTAATGAAATTCCTGTAATCTTCCATTCTAAAACTAATATGGCTTCATATGGTTTTGGAAATTTAATAGGGCAATTTGTCGAAGCAGTTTTTATGGTTTTAGTTTTTTTTTTCTATGAAGCTGAGATTGGCTTATCTAGTACTCTTACTGCTTTAGGATTTATAATATTTGCTATTTGGAATGCGATTAACGATCCCATATTAGGATACCTAACCGATCGCCCTAACCGACTGACAAAAAAATGGGGTAGAAGGTTTCCGTGGATAATTATTTCCTTTTTCCCATGGGTAATAGCATTTCTTCTTGTATTTACCCCTCCTAATGTTGATGCTCAAAAATCACCTTGGATTCTTTTTGGATGGCTAGTTATAACGACATGTGTGTTTGACTTCTTTTGGAGTATCTTTATTGTCAATATCCTATCACTTTTTCCTGAGAAATTCAGGGAACAATCTGAGCGCATAACAGCTTCAGGCATTAATGTATTTGTGGGGTTTTTTGGCGTTGTTCTCGGATTTTTGCTTCCTCCATTGATTATTATATATGGTAATATTCAATCATATTCTATAACGGCTATAACTTGTATTGGTATAAGTGTTATTTGTCTTATACTCATGATCCCGGGTATTAGAGAAGATCAAGAAACAATAGAAAGATATTTAACAAAAGCAATTGATCAAGAGAAAGATAAATTCTTGCCAACCCTAAAGCAAGCTCTTAGACAAAAAAATTTCGTGGTAATCATTATATTTTACTTAGGATTCATGAGTTTAACAATGCTGGTTATGGCATCTTTTTTGTATTACGTCCGATATGTTTTGGAAGCAGAAGCAATTGCGGTAACCTTGATAATGGGGATGCTACTTATTGGAGGTATTATCTCTCTTCCATTTTGGGTAAAATACACTCAAAAAACAAAGGATAATAAAAAGACTTCCGTAATTGGTGCAATTTTAATGATTTGCTTCGCAATACCCATGTCACTATTTTCAGATTTAACATTAGTATTAATTACAGTATTCTTGTTTGGGATCGGTTTAGGAGCTTTTTGGGCAATGATGGTGCCGGTTTATTCTGATGTAATAGATGAATCGGTTGTTGAAACAGGTAAAAGACGAGAGGCTCTGTTCGGGGGTTTTAGATTCTTTTTTGGTAGACTCGCAATGGTAATCCAAGCAGTAACACTTGCAGTTGTGCATGAACTTACAGGTTTCGCTGAAGGAGCTGCAACCCAACCCCAAACTGCAGTATTTGGAATTGCATTACATACAGGAATAATACCAGCAATATTCATGGCAATCGGAACTTTAATATTCTGGAAATTCTATGACATTACCCCTGAAAAATCAGCGAAAATTAGAGCAAAATTAAGTGAATTAGGATTATAATCCTAATTTTATAACATTTTTAAAAGGAATTCAACTAAAATTAATTTAACCATAAGAGAGAAAAATATAAATAGTAATTTGATAAAAAAATATTAATTAAAATTAAATAAAAATGACGTGTTGATAATGAATGATAAATCAGAAAGTCATATAGGTTCTGAAGAGCATAAATACTCAACCAAAGACCATATTAGTTTTGGGTTCGGTTATTTTATGGATAATTTTTTAACTGGTGCTCTCGGAGTACGATTATTTGCATTTTATGAGAATGAATTACTTCTTCCAGTATTTTTTGTATTGATGGCATTTTTAATATATGCTGTGTGGAATATGATCAACGATCCTATCGTTGGTTATTTAGCCGATAAACCTCGAAAATTTTGGGAGAAGTGGGGAAGGCGCTTTCCTTGGATAATTATAACGATTCTTCCATGGCCATTAGTTTTTTTACTTGTATTTGTAAGTCCTCCAGTTTCTGAGGTGGGAATCTGGTTTGTATTTTTATGGCTGGTCATCATTATTTGTATCTTCGATAGTTTATATTCAGCGTGGAATACAAACTTCTATTCTCTGTTTCCAGACAAATATCGCTCACATAAAGAACGAACAAAGGTAGCTGGAATAGGAACCGCGATAGGTCAATTTGGTATTGCACTAGGCTTTATACTACCCCCACTTTTCATCGTTTATGGCGATCTTTCAACTTGTATATTTGCAGCAATTATGGTTGCGATTATAGCTTGGATTGGAATTCTTGTAATGATTCCCGGTGTGAGAGAAGATGAAGAAATGAGAGCTCGAATTATATTATTAGAAACAAAACAAAAGCAAGAATCCTTCTTCAAAACAATGAAATATGCTGTTAAACAAAAAAACTTTTTTATATATATTATGACATATCTCTGTTTCCAGTCTTTTGTATTTATACTTCTCGGTTCTATTCCTTAT
>JAHQWS010000018.1 GCA_029856295.1 Promethearchaeia archaeon | reverse complement strand
AAAAGTCCATTGTTTAAAGCGTTCTCTGATTTAGGTAAGAGAATATTTCTACCGGCAGGTATATTTTATTGGTCGGGAAGAGCAAAAAAAGAGGCAGAATTAATTGGTACTATAGGTACCGCTTATGGATATGAAAAAGATTTCATAGATGGAGGGTCTTCTGAATGGTTACCTTGCTATCTAAAAGATATAAAAAAATATACTAATATAAGTATTAAAGAGGTTGTTCCTTATGCTTCAATAGCTGGATTGCCTGAAATCAGAGAAACATGGAGGAATTGGATCGTAAAAAAGTCAGATTATGAAAAAAAAGGAGAGAGCGATAAATTATCTCGACTTGAGAAATTTATAACAACACCTGTTATTACATCGGGGGTAACTCATGGAATTTTCTTAAGTTGTTCATTATTTTTAAATCCTGGTGAATATATTATCTCTCCAAATAAAAGATGGGGAAACTACGATAACATAATCATAAGAAACATAGGAGCTAAGATTAAATCTTTTGAATTTTTCAAGGAGAATAAAATTAATATCCAAGGCTTAAAAGAAGCAATTGAAGAAGTCTCTAAAGTTCAAGAGAAAATTGTTATAATCCTAAATTTTCCTAATAATCCCACAGGATATATACCAACCATAAATGAAGCAAATGAGATTATCGATTTACTTAGAGAAAGTCAAATATCTGGAAAACCGATTGTATTTATAGTGGATGATGCATATGAACCATATGTCTTTAGAAATGATGTATTAAATAAATCAATTTTCTATAAATTACACCAGTTAGATGAAGACATTATTCCAGTTAAATTGGATGGTATAACTAAGGAGCTTTTATTATATGGTGGAAGAATAGGTTTCTTTACATTAGGTTTAAAGCCAAATTGGGTTGCTAATGATCAAGAATTAGAAATTCTGAAAAATGAGATAAACAATAAATTGGAGGGTATAAATCGAAGTACTATTTCTAATTCTAATCATTTCTACCAGGCAATTACTCAAAAAATATTTGAAGAAAATAGTATGGAACAAATTTTAGAAACTCGTAATAAAGTTAAAGATTTACTCAATGAGAGATATAAACATATTAATTCTGAGCTGGCTAAAATTAATAATCCAAATATTACAGTCGATCCTAATGCCGGTGGGTTTTTCATTTTTGTTAATCTTAATCCAGATAAAATCAAGGCAACGGAATTTGCAGATCATCTTATAAAAAAATACAAAGTAGGTGTTATCCCGGTAGAAAGATTAGAGGATAATATAAATGGTATAAGAATTGCCTATTGTTCCATAGACCTAGCTAAAATACCAGAATTTATAAAAAGAATTCAATTAGCACTTAAAGATTTTTGATATATTTTAATAAACTTATATTTATTTTTTGAAACTTATTTTTAAAGATAAATCAAAAGATAAGTAGATTTTTAAATAAGAATTTTGTTATTGTTAATATATCTTTAAAAAAAAAAGAGTTGATGTTTTATCGCAAAATTATACCTTATTAATAAGGGTGAATTGAACGAAATAAAAAATCCGGTATTCTCAACTGGCGATGTCTATCTCTTAGATGCTGAAAGTACAATATATGTATGGATTGGTAGTAAATGCAGTGTTGATGAAAAAACTGTTGGCGCTGCTAGCGCTCGAAAGTTAGATCAAGAGAGAGGTGGAGCTGCAAAGATTATAACTGTTGATGAAGACCAGGAAACACAAGACTTCTTAAAAGCGGTTGCTGCTATGGGGACAATGAAGGTAGTCACAAAAAACATTGCTAAAACGATGTTAAAGGATGTTGTAACAGGTGATTGGGCTCAATTTGCTGAACATAAGAATGTCTTGTATCGTGTATCATCTGAAGAATTTGAAAGCATTAATACAATGAAAATGGTTCAAGTGCCTTTCTCAAAAGACAAATTAGCTTCTGAAGATTGTTTTGTTGCCGATTTGGGGACTAAAATCTACATTTGGCAAGGTAAAGCATGTAATGTAAAAGAAAAGGTAAAAGCAGGTGAATGGGCCCGAAAAATCGATTCTGAACGTGCAGGTGCTCAAAATGAATCGATCTTTGAGGAGGGAGATGATGCTGAATTTCTTGCCGCAATAGATAAGGGTGAAGATTATAAGGAATCTGACGCGGTACAGTTAAGAGCTGAATCTGAATTAGAACCTGAGACTGTAGCAGATAAAGCTGTTGCTGAGATTGAGCCTGAAAATAAAGCAATAATTAAAGAAACTCCTGTAATACAAAAAGAAATATCTTCAAGTGCTGCTCCTGGAATGCCCGGTCAAACTGATGATTCCATTATGACTGTCGAGAAAATGGAGGGAAGACGTAAATGTCCTAACTGCGCTAATGAAGATAAGATAATGATACATGAGAGTGTAGATAAAAGTAACATCATACTGGATTATCCGCGAATGTACGGCAAGAAATTTCGATGCGGACTCTGCGGATGCCTCTGGCGGGAGAAATAGTAATTTTAATTTAATTTATTTTTATCTTTTTTTAATTCTTGTACTTAAAATCGGGATACTATCCTATATCACTTAGATTGCTTATCTCTACGCATTAATTTAATTTTCTTTTTTAATTCAACTATTTCTTTATCTTTTTCTTCAAATTTAGTTTCCATTTTTAGAGTTTCATCTTTTACTTTTTGCAGATCATTTAAAATTTTATCTTCAATTCGATCTGCTTCATATAATTTATTGCTTAATTCTACATTTTTTTGTTTTAGTGCTTCTAATTCCGATTCACCTTCTTTTATCAAGTTATCTTTGTTACTCAATTGAATATCAAATTGAGCAGAATTTTTCTGAGTATTTTCAAGTTTCTCTTCAATATGGCGTATTAATTCTTCATTTGCAATTAATTTTTGAGTTTTCTCTTCACTCTCTATTGCTAGCGATTTAATTCTTTCTTCTTTTTTTTCCAAATCCTTTTTTAAAAGATTAAAGGTTTCTAATTGTTGCTGTAAATCCACTATTTTCTGATTTGCCGAATTTAATAAGTTGTCAATTTCAAAAATAGCCTTTTCTTTCTCTGTAATAATTTCATCTTTTTTTTCTATTAATAGCGTGGTTTTTTCGAATTTAGATTTTTGGACAGTATCTTGTTCAAGATAATTGATTTGTTCTTCAAAAGTCCTAATTTTATTAGATTTTTCTTCTAATTGTTTTAATAAATTTTCATTCTCAACTTTATTTTGATTAATGTGAGTGGTTAAATCTTCAATTTTTTGATTTTGTTCACTTATAGTTACATTTAGATTTTCAAGTTGACTTATATGATTTTCCATAGCCTTGATTTTATTATCTTTGTCTTGCATTGATGAGAATATATCCTGGATATATTTTTGCTTATTTTCAACTAAGGCATTTATCTCTTCAATTTTAAGAGATTGTTCATTTATCAATGAATTTAAATTCATAATTTCTTCATCTTTGAGCTTTATGGTTTCATTTAGTTCATGAATCGCCTGAATTTGAGCTCCACTAGCCACACTGCTTTCTGAGAAATTTTGAATTTCATTTTCTAATTGTTTTATTCTTTCATTTTTTTCAGTTATAACTTTATCCTTATCTTTCAAAATTTCAATGTTAGCATGTGTATGATCCTTTAAATTTCTCTTAATCTCTTCGAGTTCATTTAGCAAATTTGCTTTTTCTGTGTTTAACGCCTCTTTTTCTTTAAAAAGATTATTTATTTGCTGATTTAATTGAGCATTTTGCTCCATCAATAAATTAAGCTGTTCTTGAAGAGGTTTCTCCGATTTAATTTGTTCTCCTTTATCTTTTTCTTCTTCAACCCAACCTAAAGCAGAGAGTGCTTCGGTGATAGACTTATCCTCACTTTCACGGTCATTTGGCAAATTTATATCCTCTCTATGAATACTATATTTTTGTTGAAATTATATTAGGGTTTGTAAAGATAGCAATTCATCACGTGAAAAAATTTTATCACGCGAAAAAAAAAATTATACTCTCATGAGAATAATATTATTATATAAATATTAATCTTCTCTATTAATGCTAATTATTTCTTGTTCTCTTTCTATTTGATTAATCCGAATTACAATTGATTATATCGTAAGTGAACTACCACTACCTAAAGGTAGTAGCTTCCTACGAGTCCACGCCTACTTTTTCAGCAGGATTGGCTGTATGTCGTAGAAAACCATTCCATATTTGAAGGAATCGTTCCTCGTCCACAGAGGGTTCATGCGATAGGAAATCATATGTACCCAATTCTTTTGATTTCAAGAATTTGACCATGATATTGACTGCCGAATTGAGATCTCGGTCAATTTGATTCCCACATTCGCAATTAATAAATCTTTCGTAAATTGCTCTCTTTGAGAGCTTTCCACACTTGCAGCAGGCTTTTGTTGTTTTATCTTCACCAATTCTTATTACTCTCTTACCTAACTTTTCAGCTTTATAGGTTAAGAATTCGGCAAATCGCAACATGAAACCCGTATTTTGAACGGAATGATTAAGTGTTTTTTTTGCTTTGGTTTTCTTAGCGTTTCCCGTACCCTTCTTTTTCTTAGCCATTTCTTTTACTGCTAATTTTCCGATGATAATAGTATTTGCTTTCGTGTTCTCAACAACCTGCTTGGATAACCAATGTTGAAAATCTTTTAATTGATTTGCTTGTTTTCGCTTCATTTTTTTTAATTTAGAATTGTACCACTTCCATTTATTACTCTCTTTCTTGCAATGGTCTCGTTTTGATTGTATTTGTTTAAGCTTCTTTTTCCAATAGAGATCTGCTCTTCTATGCTTGAATTGAATGAACTTCCCATGAATTTTCACTCCAGCGGTTTGCGAGACTCCTAAATCAAATGCTTGATAAAGTCCATTATCTTTGTATTTCGGGGTTTCAATATTATAAGTAATGGATACATACCAACGCTTAAATGAATCTAAGAAAATCTCTACTTGCTTTATTTTCTCTTTAGGAATTAATTCTTTTGGTAATTCAAACGATAAAGTTCTTTAGAGGGATGTTTATGAGAAAAGGTAATAGTCGAATCCTCTAATTTGAATCCTGATTGATTATAGCATAATGTGGTGAAATATTTCTTGCTCTTGAATCGCGGTGATCGTGCCTTTTTATCTCCGTTATTCCATAAAGCCTTAAATGACTTACAGTTTGCGTCGAGTTTCCGTAATGTCATTTGAAGCACTTTAGAATACACCCACTTGTATTCTGGATATTTTTTCTTGATTACTGGTAATTGATCTTGCTGGTCGGTATAATTGATATATTTTCGTTCATCTTTTGGTTTGTTCTTATTTTTTTTCCAATTTTCAATCCGTTCGGCTAACGCAAAATTATAAATAAAACGACATTTTTCTGACAAACCCCACAATACTTTCACTTGCGAATCTGTTGGAAAAATGGGTAATTTTTGCGTGAGCTCCATGATATATTATAATAATCCTTATGAAGCCTATAAAGGAAAGAGAGAGCAACAGTATAGTGAATTTTCAATTTTGACCACTACCTAAAGAGAAGTGGACTATTTTATTCTATTAAATTTTTTTATTCTAATTTGTAATTTGTACTTAAAAAGTTATAATTCAAGAATGATAAAATTCAAGAATGATAACTTTTTAATTTTTTTTAATCTATACAGAGTTTTAATTGTTGGATTGTTACCTTACAATTGCCATGAAGTGTGTTCTGTTAGTAGGGATAATTACCAATGCTGAAAAATAAAATATAAAGAAGTATTATAGCTTTTCGAATAATTTAAAAAAAAATTATGAGGTTTAATTGTTGGATTATTAATTACATTAAGGGCCCAAAAATATTAATTCTAAAAAATCGTAATGCAACAAAAAAAAGTATTATGGCACATAGGACTAATCCTACTATTGAAAATGCTTTTTTCTCATCACTCGATGCGCCTACTATACCAAGAATTAGTCCAACGATCGCCAAAATAATTCCGACCAAGCCGAAAAGACCTCCCAGAATTATTAAGGCTACATTTGTCACTCTGGCTTCATAGGCCATGAATAAGAGAGTTGGAAAAAGTATCCAAAAAAGAATACTAGCAATAATTCCTAATATCATAGCAGCAATACCAGGTCCACTACCCATAGATTTTCACTATCTATTTATTGTTTAATTTTTATTTAAGATTGGATTTTATTATATATTGAATAAAGTAGTATTTAAGTATTTAGTAGCTAAATTCATTTTTTAATTTTAGAGCTGATAGTAAAAATCTATAAAAACATGATATATAAAAAAGTTATTTTGAATAATAATAACTATATATTTCAATCAGACATTTAAAAGCAATTTCATATGTCAATTCTCTTCTGTAATAAGCTTACTGTTCCAACATCTTTTCTATGAAACAGTTTACCCTTGATACAAACAACTCCTTGTTTAGCAATCTTTTCTGCTTCTTCAAGGTTTCTAGCGATTCCCAAAACACCCATAGCTCTTGATGATGTTGTATAAATATCATTTCCCTCACAGTATACTGAGGCGTAAAATTATAATTTAATGCTTTTCGTCATCATCTAATTTGAATTTTACTAATAGACCTCGAAATAGCTAATTCAGAGGCTTACGTAGTATATTTTTAAAAAAAAATACTTTCTTACAATCTCTATATTTATCTATTTTATTATAAAAACATACTTCCGATCTAATAAGAATTTAGTTATATAACCAATGGATAAGGCTACCACCATACTTATTTCTAAAGGTGTGTGTAAGAAATTAGTCATTAAGAACTGAATCCCTATATTCTCAACAGTCGTAATGATGGCAAAAAAGAAATACTTAAAGAATTCTTCAGAGGTTTCTTTTAATTGAAATGCAGGTCTTTTAAAAACTACAAACTTATCTAATATGAACTTTACGATGTAAGTTATTCCTACGGCTACAATTGAGCCGATTAATTCGGGCATATTATACAGATTAGTTGAACAATAATAAATCCGAATAAGCTCGAATTCTCCGAAATTTTGACAGATATTTGGAGCAAAATACAATTGATTTGATTTTTGAATTAAAAAATTTAAGCAGATCATAGCTATAGCAAATGAAAAATAGAGAATCATTTGCTTTTTAATATTATCACGATTTTCAATATCTTTGTTTTCTTCCATATTTTTTACCTCATTTCATCATTATTCAGTTTAGCACCGCAGTGATAACAAAACTTAGCAATTGGTTCTTTTATTTCGCCTCCACACACTGGGCACTTTCTTAATGCTTGAATATATGGTTCATAAAAAGGTTCCTGAGTAGCTAGGTCCCGTCTTCTCCCTTTAAATAAAAAAGGTAACCAACAAATTATGGGCAAAAAGAAAAAAGGAATGGCATACCACAAGTTAAGTATCAAGGATAATATCAAAAAAAAGACTGTTAATATAATAAAGATAATGTTGATAAGAATAATCCGTCTTTTATGCATTTTTATAGCTTATTCTTTTATAATTCTTATTTATTAATCTTTTATTCTATCTTTCCAGGATTCCGAATTTTCATTCTCATCCGGTTCTTGACCTTCCGTTTCAAGAGAAGATAGCTTTTGAGAATCAGATGTTTCTAATGATGTGTCCTGTATTTGGCTTGACACATGAAATGGACCCATTCCTTGTTGAGTCCCACCCAAGGAGCCCATAAGTTCTCTAAATTGGTCTTTCTTAGAATCTTTTCCCGTAATTTTCAGAAAGAGTTTTCTTATTCCAAAAGCTAATAATGAAAATCCCAAAGAAAATGCAAAATAAACCCAAAACCAAAACTCGTAATTACCGAAATGAAAAGAAAGTAAAGCAAATATCCCTAAAAAAATAACACATCTGATGACCATTGGAGCTAATTGTTTTTTCAACATTGTTTTCATTAATACCATTGTTTCCTGCTGCATTTGAAGCATAAGCGTTTGATCTCCTAAAATTTGAGCTTGTCGTAATCGTTCTTGAAGATTTCGCGCATCATTTCTTATTTTTTTCATTATTTCCGGTTTTAATCCAAGAATCCAATTTAATATATATCCAAATATAACTAAGCCGATGGAAATCCACATTAATTGAAGGATTATATCTGTTGTAAGTGGTTCAAGTGCCATAATTCTATCACTATATTAAAAAAATTAGTATAAAATAATAATTTTTGTATAAAATGATACTGAAACTTAAGATTTTAAACTAAACTTATTGTTGCCTAATAAGCTTCTCATGAATTATCTTAAGTTTCCGGATAAGTAGCCCATTACATATTTTGAATAAAGAGTTTTAAATCTGGTTGGTATTGAAGCCATTATGGCACAACCTAAACGGCATCCATCACAAAAATCAAAATTATCATGGTTATTCATTATTTCTTTTACTTCTTTACAACTATAAACCTTTGAAAGTGTATGATTAAACGGATTAAAGCTTAGTATGGGATGAATTTTGCATGGATAATCTATATCTCCATTATGCCGAATAAACATATATGTTTCAGCTACATGACATCGCAAAATTTTCTGATGTTTTGGATCTCCACCAAAACCCCCTTTTTCTACTATCTCAATACTTACAGGATCAGTTAAGATATTTCTAAATTTAGTCCTCAAATCTCTAATCTTATTTGCCCAAATAGTCAGATCTGGGATTATTTCTTGTATATGATCTACTCGATAACTTTTTCCTGAAATATCCCACACTATATCTTCAGCGGGATATAATTCTATAGAACAATCTAATTTTTCTGCTAATTCACAGATATTTTCTAATAAATGTAGATTATCTTTCATTACCACGGTGCTTATAATCACTTTAACATCCTTTTTATTAGCTAAATCAATGGATTCAATAACTTTATCAAACACTTTAATTCCCCTTGATTTATCGTGCATTTCTGCTGTTGGATAATCAAGAGAGGTTAATATAAAATCTAATCCTTCTAATTTTGGTAAGATTTTTGGAAGTAACAAACCATTAGATGTTATTCCATTAATAAAATTATGCTCAACTCCCATATAATATACTATTTCTGGAAGATCTTTTCTTAAAGTGGGCTCTCCTCCAGTAATAGAGAGTGTATTTACCCCTATTTCAGCTAATTGATCAATTAAAAGTTTTATCTGCTCTGTAGTCATCTCATTATTAATATAATGTTCAGGTAAGAAACTGAAAACACAGAACGGACATCGGGCATTACATCTTAAAGTAATCTCAATTTGAGCTGAATATGGTGTTTTTTTAATCGAAACGTGATTTAAAAAGTAAGTTTTTAGGTACTTAATGTATGCCTTTAATCTTATCTGTGGAATGAAGTAACACCGCAATTTTTTGAATTAAGATAATCTAGTATCTTAAATTTATAAATTTTAATCGTAAGGGAACTAAATAACTAACTAAAGGAATATAAAATAAAAGACTTAATTAAACTTTTTTTTTTCAATAGATTTATCATAAAAATTCTTGGAAAAAAAAAGAAGATTCTACTACTTAATATTAAAAAAAAAAATTAAGTAAAAAAATATTATTTCTCCATTTTAATGGTTTATTCTTCCAATTAAGGAATCGGTGGTTCTTTTTCAACTTTTGTTGCAACAGCACCCATCAATTTTAACGCTTTTTCATGGTATTTATTCTCGATGTCTGCTACATCTTTCAATGTTAATTGTATTGTATCTAATTTTTTCTTATTAAACGTTTCTGTTGCACGTTTGGCTTGAGCCTCTTCCTTCTCATAGTTTGCTTTCGCCGATTTAACATCGGATTTTGCATCATCTAATTGTCCTGGCTTAAGTTTCTCAATTGGCTTTGATTCTAGCTTCTCAAGCTTCCTTTCCGCTTTTTCTAAAGCCTTTTTCGCATTTTCAGCCTCTTTGAGTTCAGTATTTACAATTTTTGTTTCTTCAACAATTTTATTTAATGGATTCACGAATTTCTCTTGTAGTTGAGCAACTTTTTCCTCTCTTGCGTTTTCAATACGTTCAATTTTATTCGCTAATGCAGAAATAGTACCTTTTAAAGAAGGTGTTTCCGCTTCTGCATATTCTTTAAATGCATTAATCCCTTCTTTAGACTCTTTAACAACACTTAATTCAACATTAAGATATTGCTTAACTTCCTTAATTGCTTGATTTATTGCACCACTAGAAGGTGTTAGGGTGACCGTAATATTATCTATTTTTTCTTTTATTTTTTTAAAACTCATTTTATTGCACCCAAAATTTGTTATAAAAATTTTGTTGTCATTGAATCATATTAATACAATCATTTATAAATGATTGTAAAAAAGGATGTGATCTACATTGTTTTACCTAAATAATTTAGCTTATAATCATTATATAAGCATTAAATGATTTTGTGCATTTAATTCTTCGAAAATATAATATAAAAAGTAAAAAAAATAAAAAATGTTTTAACCTAGAGCATTGTAAACACCTTAAACTTCAGTCCCGCAGCTTTTGCAAACGTATTTTTTTGCGTAAATTTTCATTCCTCCTTGTTGCATCAAAACGTTGCTCTTATCCTCTTCTGTTTTAAAGGAAGTTCCTCCGCATTTTGGACAAACTCTTCTACCTTCCACGGGAGGTTTCTCCTTCATCTTTTCTTCTTGTTCTTGTTTTTCAACAAGCGCAGAAGGCTTAACAGTAGAGGCTACTGG
>JAHQWS010000017.1 GCA_029856295.1 Promethearchaeia archaeon | reverse complement strand
TTCTTAATCATCTCATTAACGGGATTAATTATTTTTTTTGGCATTTTATTAACTAAGACATGTTCAAAATGCATTAACTTTTCATGTCCCTTCAATAGAGTTCCAAAACATATTGTTGACGCTTATCTTAAACAGAATCCCATTATGAAAAACGCTTGGGAAGCTACGGGCTATAACATTGAATAAATCTGAATTTTCAAATATAATTTAGTACTTTCAAAAACTTTTAGAATAAAATATTTTAAGGTTTATAAAAAGATTTTAATTATCTTTTGTTATTTTATTTCTTTTTTCAAATCAAAGTTTTGAATAAAACAATTAAATAATATGAGATTTAAATACAATCTATCTGAAAAAATTAGGTGTTAAAATGGGAAGGCTTGATGGTAAGGTAGCTGTAATAACGGGTGGTGCCAGTGGAATTGGTAAGGCATCCGTGAAACTTTTTGTAAAAGAAGGTGCTCATGTTGTATTTGGAGATATACAAGATGATAGAGGCAATGCTCTTGCAGATGAGCTAGGCCCAAATGCAATATATATTCACACAAATGTACGTAAAGAATCTGACATTAAAGCATTAATCGATCTTGCGGTAAATGAATTTGGACGCCTTGATGTCATGTTTAATAATGCTGGATTTGGAGGGGCTGCTGGTCCGATCGATGAAATTCCTATAGATGCATTTGATGTAACTATAGAAGTCTTATTTCGAAGCGTTTTTCTCGGTATTAAACATGCTGCATCGGTAATGAAGAAACAAAAATCTGGAAGTATTATTAGTACTGCAAGTGTTGCAGGTCTTAGGACAGGTATGGGACCTCATCTATATAGTGCTTGTAAAGCGGCCATAATTCAATTAACCCATACCACTGCCGCTGAATTAGGTGAATTTAATATTCGCGTAAATTGTATATGTCCTGGAGGTATCGCAACTGCTATATTTGGAAGAGGTCTTGGATTACCTCAAGACGCTGCGGAAAGAATGGCTGAGTTTTTAAAACTCCGTTTAAAAGAAATACAACCAATTCAATGTGCGGGTCTTCCAGAAGATGTTGCTAAAACAGCATTATGGCTTGCGAGTGACGATTCCTGCTTTGTTTCAGCACATGCTTTAGTTGTTGATGGGGCTTTAATTTGGAAAGGAGTTATAGAACAGAACTGGGAAGAACTTAATGATTTTTTAGAGAAATTGGGTCTGGGAAATATAGAGGAGGCTTACCGAAGAGTAAATGCCGATATTGTCCGAATGAAATAAGGTTATATTTTTTTTATCATTCATATTAAATATTAAGTTAATTTAAGTTTCAGAAAAAAAATTAAAGAATTGAGTCATTTTGGCGAAAAGTAAATCACTTGTAATTATTATTCATGAAGAGAAATGCACTGGTTGCCGGATCTGTCAATTAATATGTTCTTCAATTTACAAACAAAGATTTTGTCCTGCTGAAGCTTTTATCCAAATCAATGATGCGTATGAATTAACTCCAAAGATTACATTTTTAGATGATTGTATTCTATGTGGTCAATGTGCAAAACATTGTCTTTATGGAGCTTTAGAATTAAAGGAGGTTGAGGAATAATGGATTTCTATGGTTATACGGGTAAGATTCTTAATGTTGATTTAACGAATAATAAAATTTCTGTTGAGAATGCGAAGGTTGAGGACTTAACGCAATTCATCGGCGGGATAGGAATGAATTGCAAACTTGGAGCTGAACTTCTTAAGCCTAACACAAATCCTTTTTCTCCGGAGAATGTGATTATTTTAGGTGTGGGACCTTTAGTAGGGACCATTACTCCTGGTGCTTCTCGGATCGTGGGGTTATCGAAATTTCCGGCAACTGGAGCAATTGCAAATTCTTGTGGAAGCATGAGTTTTGGATTTAATTTAAAACAAGCGGGATATGATCATGTAATCATCTCAGGTAAATCGGAAAAACCTGTGTATCTTCTTATCTTGGACGATCATGTTGAACTTGTTGATGCCTCAAAAGTATGGGGTCAAGATATAGTAGAAACAACCAATTATCTATGGAAAAAATATGACGGATGTGGAGTTATTTCAATAGGGCAGGCAGGTGAGAATTTAGTGTTAGGGGCTCTAACTCTAATTGATAAAACCTCAACATTCGGTCGTGGAGGATTGGGAGCAGTAATGGGTGCGAAAAATGTAAAAGCCATAGTAGCAAAAGGCACGAAGGGAATTTCCATAGCTAATCCTAAAGAATTTAAAAACCTCTATAAGAAGCAAATCGAACGAATTAGAAATTATCCTCAACGTAATTCGTGGATTGAATTAGGGATGTTAAGAAGTTTGCCAATAAATTTGATGTTGACTGCAAAAGGGGAAAAGAAAAAGGCAAGACAAGCAAGTGAAAAATATTATCTCAAGAATTTGAAGAAACGGCGTATTGCATGCCCATCGTGTCCGATGGCAGATAAAGATATTCTTGAGATAAAAGAAGGAGAATTCAGTGGATTAATTACTTATACATCCTCAGTAATTAATCCTCTACTGATGTTTACACTTGATAGTTTGGAAAGTGCCAATCAAGCTGTTAAGATTTTTGATCTTATTGGGAGGTATGGACTAGATTCCTTAACTATAACCTCGCTTTTTGAGTTTTTAGGTCGTATGTATGATAAAGGAGCCCTCACTAAGGAAGATATCGGCTTTGAATGGAAACGAGATTATAAGACATTAACCCATTTAATTGAAATTATTGCGAAAAGAGAAGGAAGTTTTGGAAATATTCTTGCCGATGGATGGAAAAAATTAGCAGAAATCAATGATACTATCGCAAATGAGATGCTAACTATAAAGGGTTTGGATGTGATTTTTGACCCTCGATTTTTACGACTCGGAACAATGGAATTCGAGCAAGTTGTCAATCCTAAAGGAGCTCATGTTGCTTCAGGAGGATCTCCTACGTATGTAGGTGCTGGCGGAACAATGGAAAAATTTAAAAACCATTTCAAACGGATGGGTATCCCAGATTCTGCGATTGATCGTGTGTTTATTCCGCCTCTAAAAGAAATGGGCATACATGTAGGTCGGTTGACTCGATATTCAGAGGATTGGTATACAGTATTAACAAGTTTGGGATTATGCGCAAGAGCACAAATGAATCGTTTCTGGGGGCTCGAATTAGCAACTGAATTTTATAATGCTGTGACTGGGTTTGATTTGCAATTAGATGATTTAAGAAAGGCTGCTGAGCGTTCTTGGAATCTTCTTAAGATCATGAATATAAAAGAAGGATTTACACGAAAGAATGATAAATTTCCTAAAGAATGGTTCAAGCCATTAAAATTGGGAGAAAACGAGCTTGAATTCAAGGATTTTTTTGGAGGGACAATCATTACTGTTGATATTGCTAATCAATTAATCGATGATTATTACGACGAACGAGGATGGAGTAAAGAAAATGGAGTACCAACTCAAGAAAAGGTTAAAGATTTAGGTTTAGAGAAATTTCTTTAATTTTAAATAAAAAATCTAAGAAGTTGTCAATTTTTCATAAAAAGAATTAAAAAAGAATATAAATATATTAGAAATATTATTTGAATAATATAATTTTATTTTAACAAAAAATATAAATCCAAAATATAGTTAAAAGTGGTGTTATTCTATGGGTGCTGGAAAAAATTTAGTTATTGTCGCTGGTATTTTAACCCTAGTTGGAACCTATGCTTTAAGTTGGTTTAGCTTTCCATATGGTACAATTCAATATGCCAGTGGAATTGGAGGGATATTAAGAGCTTTTGATTTGTTTGCGAATAATAATTTTTATGTACAGCGATATAAATTACCAAGCTGGGCCTTTATAGTAATAGGAGCTTTAGTAATTTTATTCTTGATTTCGGGTGTTTTACAACTTCTTGTCACTAAGAAGCGCGCATATGGAATTTTAGGCACAATTATGCCCTTCCTTATGGGAATAGCGCTTTTATTAGGTGCTATTCTGAATCTTTTATCATTTATTCGGTTTTATCTTGAAATATTTGGCTCTGCTCCTATCATTGTGGGTATACTTCCATACCATTGGGTAATTTATGGAGAAGTAGGATCAATAGGCTCATATTTCATCCTTGCTGGTGGGATATTGGGTCTTATTGGTGTAATCATGAGTAAAGAAGAATTTTATTAAATTCCTTTTTTTTTTTTAATTTTATTGTTTTGTTAGTAGTAATATATATTTGTCAGTGAATCAGTAATTTAATTTTCTCATTTTTCTTCTATTTTAAATCTAAGATCTTTTTTAATTGTTGAAGATTTTCCTAAATAACAAATAATCAAGGTAAATAAGTTTTGAAAAAGTCAGAGGGATTAAAAGCTAAAATAATTGAAAATGGTAAGTTTAATGTTAACCTTTTTAATGGTAAACTTAAGCAGTCATTTTTAAAAATTCTGCCTAAAATAGGAAGGGGTCTTCAGAAAGCAACAAGGTATTATAAAAAAGAACTTCATAATCCTGCTGAAGAAAAAAAAGTTGCTACCCTAGAATTTTGGAATGAAATTACTAAAAAAGCACATTCCTTAGGAATACAGCTTATTGGTTTTGCTCCTGTTGATGAAAATCTAATTTTTGAGAAAGATCAAACAACGAAAATTGATTCTTTATATGAAAACGCAATTGTTTTAGGGATGGAAATGAATTATGATGCAATAGAAACTGCTCCTGATGCACCAGCTGGTTTGGAAGCTCTAAATATTTATGCAGAGTTAGGGATTGCTACAAACAATCTGGCAGATTTCATTCGCTCCAAGGGTTATGGCGCAATTGCATGTCACCCATTAGGAGGCCCTATTCTTTATCCGGCAATGGCCGTAAAAGCAAACATGGGCGAAATAGGAAGACAGGGACTTCTTATCACAAAAAAATACGGTCCTAGACAAAGATTGTCAATGATCGCAACAAATGCATCACCACTTCCAGAAATTAAAGTTGAGGCTTATAAAATCTCTGAATACTGTGATAAATGCGGGACATGTATTAAAATGTGTCCAGTAAATGCAATTTTAGAAGAACCAATCATACATGAAAATGGAACAATATCTCGGATTGATTCTAATAAATGCTTTGAGTATTTTTATGAAAACGTAGGGTGTTCAATCTGTATTAAAGTATGCCCGTTCCATAAGTTTGGATATGACAAATTATTCAAGCTAAAATTTTATAGCTAATATTTATTTATTAAAGATTGTATTATATCGATTATTTTGTATCCATACTTTAACCCATTTTATTTATCTACTTCCTTAAATTTTTTAATGATAAGTTTCTTATTTTTTTAAAGAACAATCTTAATTTATCATAAATTTTGGACATTTCAAAATGAGCAAAGATATACACGGAATAGATGATGTTCAAGTCTTAAAAGAAATGCTCATCTCCCAGAGAAAAGAATTAAATCAAAAAGATCAAGAGGTAGAAACACTAGAGGACACAGTAAATGATTTAATTTATGAATTAAAACATTACAAAAATTTAGAGCAAGAATTAAAGGATACTTCAGTTTTACAAAATGCTCATGAGACAATTGATAATTTAATTGGAGAAAAATCCGAGTTAGAAGATTTAATTGTTATTTTAAAGAAGACAATTACTGATTTAGAAGAAAGAAATGAAATTTTGCTCCAAAATTACGAAAATTTAAAAGTGAAACTAAGTTCTGTTGATGAATTAGAAAGTAATATCTTTCAATTAAATAAAAAGCTTACTGAATTAGAACAAGAAAATATCATATTAAATGAAAGTGGTGGAACTATGACATCTGAAAAAGATTACACCTCTAATTTAGAAAATAAGATTGTGGAATATGATGAGAAAATTACAAGCTTAGAAAAAGTAAATAAATTACATCGCGAGACTATAGATAAATTAAGGGCTGACCAGTCCTCTATGATTGCTAATTTAGAGAATAAAATTAAAGAACAAAATGATTATGTAGCCTCCCTGGTAAAAGAAAATAGAGAACTCAGCAAAGTAATCGAAATTACTAAGTCTGAGCAACCTAGCGCAACTCTTGAAGGAAATGTTATTAGATTACAAAAAGAAATCTCTAATTTCAAGAAAGAAAATAAAGAATTAAACGAAAAAAATCAATTATTGAAAGCAGCACTTTTATTACATGTAGATGTAGAGACCACAGAAATAACTGACCCTACTATCAAGCCAATTCCCGCTCATATTCCAAAAGAACCAGAAAGAAAAGAACCAGAGATTACGAGAGAGACACAGATTCCAATGGAAATTAGCAAAGAAAGCGAGATTGATAAACCTGTACAAATTACTGATGTCCCTGCAGGAATAGTTCAAGATATCGTGAGCCAAAGACATGCAGCAATGGAAGGGAGTGAAGGAGTTGATAATAGAGAATCTGAACAAATAAATGACGTCCCAAAAGGAACGGTACAAGAATTAGTGAATAAAAGACATGCAGCAATAGAAACTCGAGAAGTAGCAATAAATTTTCCAGAACCTACTATAGAACCTCAAAAAACCACCACTGAGCCTCTAAGTGAACAAATTATTAAAGAAAAAGAAGTTTCAACTCCTATGCAGGAGGAGATTAACGTGAAAAGCCCACCTCAAGCTGATGAAATTCCAGATATTGATAATATCGGTGTTATTGAAACGTCTGAGGGAAGAAGGAAATGCCCGATATGCGGAAATGAAAATCTAAGACAAATCCGAGAAGTTGAAGATAAAACCAAAATCATATCAGCATATCCACGAATGTACGGGAAAAAATTTAAATGCGGACAATGCGGCGCTGAATGGCGATAAATTTAGTTTTTAGATTAGTTGTAAATTGAGCTTATTGCTGATTTAATCTTATAAAAAAAATTAAGTTATTCTTGATTAATTATGACTCTCTAACCAATTACTAAGATCAGTAAGAACTTTTTTTCGATCTTGTTCTAATTCATTATAAACTTCATGATATAGGCCCTCATAGATATTAATGGTTTTATCTTCCATTATAAAGAAGTTGTCTAAGTTCTCACTTCCAATAATTAATTTATCTTCCGAACCGCATTGCACTAATAAGCTAATTTGTAACTCTTTAATAAAAGTTTCAAGATTCTTTACACTATTGAATAATTCAAAGGCTAATCTTGCCGTAATTTTCTCAGCATAAACTAAAGGATCTGCTTGGTATGCCTTTACAACCGCCGGGTCATGACTAAGAAATCCAGCGTTTAAATTAGGGGGAATTTCCATTTTGGGATTTTCCTCTGAAAATTTAGTAACAACTTTTAGTAATGCAGTACCTCCTCCCCCTAAATCTGTACCCGCTCCTGAAAGAATTAATCCTTTCAAGAAATTTTCATATTTTCTTGTAAAATAAAGGGCAATAACTGAACCCATAGAATGTCCTAACATAAATATGGGCAAATTTGGATGCTGTCCATTTATAATGTCATATAATTTTTTCTCATCTTCTACATATTGATCGAAAGTATCAACATAATTTCTGACTCCTTCTGATCGTCCATGACCCCTATGATCATTTGCATATACTGCATAACCTAAAGGTATAACTTCATTAACTACATTCATATATCTTCCAGAATGTTCTGCAAACCCATGAACAATCTGTAAAATTGCCTTAGGTTTATCTGGAAACCAATATTGATAATAGATCTTTAAACCTTCAATTCCCTCATATTCACTCTCAAAATGTTTCATTTTACATCTTACCTAATATTTTAATCTAAATTATTACATAATCTTAGTTTTAACCTAATGTTAAATTTATGTAAATATATCAAAGTTCCTTTTTATATTACCTCATCATAAATTTTTTAAATTTTAATTAATACTCAATCAAATGCCTCAAAAATTTAAGGGTTATGGAAAAAAATTCTTCTTACTACCTGAAGTTTATATCTTACTCTTTGGATTTCTCCTAAACTACTTATGGGAAGTATCTCAAATCCCTTTTTATGCGGGTTACAATAGAGGGAGATATTGGTTTGGCGAAAATACAATTGAAATGAAAATATATTTTGTACTCACTTTTCTACGAGCAGGATTTTTAGACGGAATCTTAATTTTATGCACTCATATCGTAATTTCAGTATTATATTGGGATCGATATTGGTTTATCAAAGGGGGCACATTTTTCAATAAAGGTGTGAAAAAACTACCTCTCTGGGTCGGGTATGCAATTTCTTCGGTAGCTGCAATTTTATTTCTAGCATATTTTGAAACCCTTGCATGTTGGGGTAATTGGTATGGATATAGCGAAATAATGCCTATGATCGGACCGTGTATTGGAGTTGTACCTTTATTGGCTTTTGTGTGGACTCCTGCAGTTGTATTTTTGCTTACTCGAAGGATATATGTTGGTAGTGCTATTAGGAAAGTTTCGGCTGAAATCGACCTGAGTCAAATTAATGATGGAAACAAGGCCTTAGAGTACGTGAACAGATTAAAGGAGCTGCTTAAAGAATAAATTACCCATTTGATAAGTATATCCATTAAGGTAGTTAGATTTAAGTTTTTAAACTGTATTTCAACATATATATATTAAGTATATGAAGAATTTCCTAATATTCGATGACAAATCCTATAAAAAATAAGAAAAAAATTCCTATATCCAACAAGCTAAATGATTTAACTGCTAAAGAATGGCTGATAAATACTAAAAGTGTTTGGGAATTTTCTGATTATCATCTGAATCATGGCGATAGGAAAGAAATTCGCCATTTAAGAAATTTACTATTATTCTTCACTAAGAAGAATAATGTAATATTAAATCCTAACAATAATAAAGAAATTAATCTCATAGGCGAAAGTGAACGTAGAATAGTTCTAACTAAAACAAAGAAAGAAGTAGATTTTATATGGATACAAGCAAATAGAGACTTTGCTAATTTGATGCTCTATGAGCATACACTTCTTTCTGATAAATATAAATCGGAATTCATTCACTATTTTCATATTTTGAAAAGTGAAAAATATCTCTGTGTTATGGTTAGAGATTTTTACTTTCAAAGAAATTCTGGTCTGATTTCATATCATTACGATCTAGCTAATTTGTTAATAAATATAGGATTTAACCTGAATGGACTTACGGTATGGGTTCCTGGTGGAAAAAAAGATACGAATCACATTGACAATCCAAATAGCTCAATTATTAACGATTATTTTCTAATTTTTAGAAAAGAAAAGAAAAAAAAAGAAGCCACTGTAAAGAAACCATTGGAGTTTCAATTAAATTATGATGAAAAAAAGATGCTCGCTAAAAAAACATTATATTATGATAGCTATATAAAAAGTATCACCCCAACTAGAGATAAATTTAAAACTCAGCATCCTGCGACGTTTCCTGAACCAGATATTAAAAAAATAATTGAATTTTACACGGATATGAGCAAAAAACCAAAAATATTGGATCCCTTTTGTGGAGTCGGAAGTACTCTTATCGCTTGTTTAGAATTAAACGTTGAAGGATATGGTATTGAATTAACAAAAAAGTGGATTGATTTAACAAAACGTAGATTCTTTTCGAGGGGTATGCCCATAAAAATCAATGGAAAAAAGTTCACTCCTCAACAAAAACCTCTTGATCTATTCATGGATGAGGAGGGTAAAAAAAAACTATTAATTCAAAATGTTGAACATGGAGATGCGAAAGAAAAAATCCAATTGTTCCCTGATAACTATTTTGATTTTATCGTTACCAGTCCCCCTTATTGGGGAATATTGACTAAAAAAATTGACCATAAGACCAAAAAAGAAAGAGTAGATAAAGGATTTGAGACAAAATACACAATAGAGGGTAAAGACGAGACATTTCATAAAGACTTAGCGAATATAAAATCCTATGCCAAATTCCTTAATGAGTTAACAAAGATCTTTTCTACTTGCTATAAAAAGTTGAAAAATTTAGGATATGGGGCGATTTTCGTATCTGACTTTAGGGATGGTCCCGATTTTTATCTATATCATGGTGATATAGCAAATATATTAAAGAATATTGGGTTTAAGTTAACTGGATTAACTGTTTTACACCAAGATAATAAAAATTTATATCCTTACGGTTATCCCTATTCTTTTGTTTCAAATATTCATCACCAATTTATTGTTGTTGTTAAAAAAGAAGAAGTTTAAGTAGGTTTATTACATTCTAAACCAACATTCAATTCTGGTCCCAATAATATAAAAAATTTAAAAAATATGGAAAAATTCTCTTCTTTTATAAAAATCTTCCGAAAAAGTTAATAAGTCATATCTTATTTGACTCCAACTATTATCCATATTTCATTAATAAAGATTAATTTTAGGATTTATCCACATAATTATTTATTTGGAATACTCAGATTGAAAATGATCTAACATAGATAAGTGATGAAAGGTATTAATTCAAAATTTTTTAAATCTCCAAATAATAGTAATAAAATGGAATAAAAACAAGAATTAATCATACTTAGAATAATAATTATTTTCATTATGAAAAATGTGATTCATATTTTGTTGTTTAATCACTTTTATAAACATATCAAAATTTGTCATCATGATTTTGTATAAAGAATATTGTCGAAATTTTTTTGATTTAACTTCGTCAAAATTTACTCGTTCATCAATAAGTTTAAATACAGCTTCGGTTAATTATTAAATAACTAATCATCATTAAAAATAAACAAAAAAAAACAAAATAATAACTTTTAAAAATTTTTTAAAGGAGGAATAAAAAATGGCTAAAAAGAAACACGCATTTGCATGGAGCCCAATTCGAAGGCTCATGAAACAACAAGGCGCGTCAATCGTCGCCCGAAATGCAGTAAAT
>JAHQWS010000016.1 GCA_029856295.1 Promethearchaeia archaeon | reverse complement strand
GGCATATCATCCCAGATATCCAAGGTAACGTCAACTCCCGCTTCTTTAGCCCGTTTAGCAAGCACTACCGAATCATCAAGAAGAAGCTCAGCAGTTCCCACTTGAATATACATTGGAGGTAAACCTTTTAAATCACCATAAAGAGGTGAAGCTAAAGGATTCTTATAGGCTGTATCTCCTAAATATAATTCAGCATCAAAAATTATGCCATCTATAGATACCACAGGGTCTATTTTTCTGTTGTTTCTATATGACTCTCCAGTGATCCCTAAATCCGTCCATGGAGAAAGTCCAACAGCAGCAGCAGGCAATGTTATTCCGTTATCGCGTAGATTTAAGAGGGTTGCAAATGTTAATCCCCCACCGGCAGAATCACCTGCTACTATTATGTTTTTGGGGCTAATGTTTTGATCATCAATAAGCCATTTATATGCCTTGGAAGAATCTTCTACAGCGGCAGGGAAAGGATGTTCTGGTGCGAGGCGATATTCAATCATTAGAGCTCGTGCCTTAGACGTCCTTGAAATCCTTGATACAAGTTCACGATGAGAGTTAATAGAGCCACTTATATATCCTCCTCCATGTAAATAGAAAATTACTTTATCCTCTCGAGCCTCAGGAGCGGAAACCCATTCAGCTGGTATACCTTTAACATCAAGGGGTACACATTTTACATCTTTAGGAACTTTTACTAGTTTAGCTAAATCTTCCAGTCCATCACGACTTTTTTGGACTCTTTCCTTAATATCTTGAGCATTTCTTTCTTTTATTGTTTTAATAACAAATTCCATCCCTTTACTAACCATTAATACGTTCACTTTTTCTTTAATAAATTTTAATTCTATTAGTTTTTAAGAATTAATAGTATACTTTTATTTTTAGGATTTTTTAGCATTGATGATTGTTATAGTTAAAAAGGTGCCTTTTATATTAAATTAGAAAAATTCTTAACTTTTAAATAATTTAAAATAAACATACTAAGGTTTACGTGAGATTTATAACTTAAATAATACAGCTAAAAATGAAGATCTTATCCGAAGTGGCATGGGGAAAACCTGTGCTAAACCTTCTCTCTTATGCTAATCAATTAAACAATAATTGTAAGACAATAATTGTAATACGTCATTCAGCGCGAGAGGAACCTGAAGAGCTTACAAAGGTATTTGAAGCCCCTCTTACACAATTAGGGAGAGATGCTGCGTTTGAGTTTGGGAGTATTTTACCCAATAATAGAACGTATCAAATTTATCATAGCACAATCGATAGGTGTAGAGAAACTGCTGACTATATAGATAAAGGCATTAAAAGCAAGAAGGGAAAAACAATATTTCATGGAGAAATGGAAACCTTAATGACCATAAAGTGTAGCAGAGAAAGATTTATTGAATATGTAGAGCGGGATTCTGATCTTTTTATAGATCACTGGGTAGCAGGACATTACCCCCAAAATGAGATCGAACCTGCTATAGACCTTGCCAAGCGGACTGCTTTTGAAATAACTCAAAATTTACAGGCAATGGAACCAAATACAGTGGGTGTATATGTGACCCATGATTTCCATATTCTAGTATATTTATTCTATTGGGCTGGTGTTTTATCAACTCCTCAGTGGATACAATATCTTGATGGATTTATCCTACAATTCAAGGAAAATAGCTTAAGCTTCTATTATAATGAAGGGAAAAAGGAGATTAATTATCCTCCGTGGTGGAAAGACATCCCTTTTACAAAATGTTAATTTGAATATGGAGACTTCTATTTAATATAATACAGATCTTAAAATACATTAATATTTAATAAACAAAAAGTTATAATTCAAATATTATTATTTTGATATAGGTATTGAAGTAATTCGATTGAAACTAATACTTTTACAGAAGGTCTTAACACTTGTCAACATTAATGAAAATTGCGAGAAATGGAAAAACAACTAAAGAAATGGAAATAGTTGCTAAAAACGAGCAAGTAGATATAGAATTTATCCGACGTGGAGTAGCAAAAGGAAGGATTATTGTTCCAAAATCTAATCGGCGTGAATTGGAACCTCCAATAGGAATTGGAAAAGGATTACTTGTAAAAATCAATGCTAATATTGGTTCTTCGAAAACTGTATGTAATATTGAAGAAGAAGTGGAAAAAGCAAAAATAGCAGTTAAATATGGCGCCGATACAGTAATGGATTTAAGTACTGGGGTAACTGAAGCCGATGTGAACACAATAAGGAAAAAAATCCTTGATGAAGTTAGAGTTCCCTTAGGGACGGTACCAATATATCAAGTAGCCTTAAGAGCTTTGGAAAACAAAGGGGCAATTATTCAAATGGATGAAGATGATATGTTTAATGTTGTAGAAGAACAGGCAAAAGAAGGTGTAGATTTTTTTACTATTCACGTTGGAGTTACAAAAGAGATCATAAATTATTTAGTGGACCATCCCCGAACTATGGGGGTTGTTTCAAGAGGAGGCACTTTCATGGCGTCGTGGATTTTAGAACATAATCAAGAAAACCCATTTAATAAGAGATATGATTACTTACTTGAAATGGCAAAAGAATACGATTTTACATTATCTTTAGGCGATGGTATGAGGCCTGGTGGCATAATTGACTCCACTGATTATGCTCAAATACAGGAACTACTAGAAATCTCTAAGTTAGTAAAGAGAGCATGGGAAAAGGATATCCAGGTTATGGTTGAGGGCCCAGGTCATATTCCTGCTAATGAAGTAGAGAGAAATATTAAAATGCAAAAATCATTGTGCGACGAAGCTCCATTTTATGTGTTAGGACCATTAGTTACAGACATCGCTCCAGGGTATGATGAAATTGTTAGCGCGATTGGTGGAACTTTAGCCGGATTAGCAGGGGCGGATTATTTGTGCTATGTTACGCCTAGTGAACATTTAGGACTACCAAATAAAGAAGAAGTAAAGAGGGGCGTTATTGCCTCAAAGATAGCTGCTCATGCGGTTAATATTGCTAGATACGGAACAAGAGCTTCAAACTGGGATTATAAAATGGATATTGCTCGGAAAAACTTAGATTGGCAAGAAATGATTAATTTATCAATGGATCCTGAATTAGCGAGAGAAATTCACTTTAGAAATGGCGCTAAGGAATTAGATGAAGTTTGTAGTATGTGTGGAGAATTTTGTGCTATAAAATTACTTAAAGAAGCTTTAGAAGGTAAAAGGAAAAAAAAAGAATAAGCACATTACTTTTTCTTATCTTCAAAGGAAAGTTGAAAAAATAAGATTAATTTTAGTTATTTTACTTTGCTTAAATCGATGTCCTTTGTTTTCTACTGCGTATTTATATATAGTAGTATAGTATAAACAAATAATTCTAAATTAAATTAATAATCTTTTGAAGTTTTATGATCATGTCTTTTGAGTTCTTCCCGAATAATCTAATCATAGGCTCCTTACCCTTTGCTCCTGTATCCCATATTATATCAGGAATTTCCTTAATACCCATCTTATTTATATATTCCTTAATTAACCATTGCATAGTAGAATGCTCTTTTTTCTTGATATCATCTGGTTGTGTCTCTCTAATGAATTCATAGGTTTTTAAATCAGTATTTTCTTGTATTTTCTGAATTAACTTTGACGAGTACTTTAAATTCATAATAAAATTAATAGATGTATCGAATTCTTTAGCCGTAAGAATTAATCGGGCCGTATGATCTGAAACTCCAAATTTGATTTCTCCTGAAGCTTTAGGATAGCCATTGATAACGGTTATTCTGCCCTCGATCCCTGCAACCTCACTCTTATCCTTGGCTTTCGGAAGCGAACCAGAAATATTTAGTCTAACTTCAGGGATTAATTTACTAAAACCTTTTTTTTCTGTGATAAAATTATAAATTTCTTTTATCTGGTTTATGATTTTAATCTTTTCTTTAGAAATTGTTAAATCAAGAACTTTCCCCTTATCTGGTAGTTCTAAAAAATCTTGAAATTTCTCATTAAAGAATTCTTCAGCTAGGGATATAGATTCTTCAGTGTCATATCCCTTACTCAAAAAAGCTGTAATAGCAGAAGAAAATACGCAGCCTGTCCCATGTATATTTCCTATTATGTCAATTTTTCTTTTCTCAGATATGTTAAAGATTTCGTTATATCCCTCTTCTGATTTTTTGTTAATGAGAATTAAATCAAAGATTTTATCTCCCTCTGATCCCCCACTTTTTATGATAACCGCTTTTTCTTCATTAAGGGTTTCGCTATACATTTTAATTAAAATAGTAGAAGCAACTTCTTTTAATTTGTCAAGATTCTCCATCGTAACATTTTTAAGATCTCTATTAGAATAGAAACTTGCTTCTGAAATGTTAGGAGTTAGAATCTTAACGACTGGGAACAAATTCTTTTCTATTTCAATTTCTAAACCTTTACTAGAAAGTCTTTCTCCAGCACTGGAAATAGAAACGGGATCTAATACAGCAACCAAGTCATATTTCTTAATGTAATGAACAATTATTTCTAAACTCTTGATATCAGGTATCATTCCAATCTTTACATATTTCACAGGATAATTACTTAAGATGGCATCTAATTGTTTATCCAATTCATCAGAAAGAGATTTGTATCCATAAAAATCTGTGGCACTTTGATAAGTTATAGCTGTAATGACAGAAAAAGGATAAACGCCACATCTATCAAATGTTCTTATGTCTGCTTGAATGCCCGCTCCAGATGAGGGATCCGAACCTGCCATTGTGAGAGCAAAATCCATATGAATATTAAAGAAAGATATCTAATAATGCTTTTTTTTTATTCTTTTGGAACCCTGTCAAATGCCCAATTCGCCTTATCTTCTAGACCTAAATTTTGGTATGATTTCCCTAAATATAAAAATGCTTCTGGATAGTCGTATTTTTCTTTCACTAATTTAAACAAATGCCCAATGGCCATATCATATTTCCCTTTTAAGTAAAAAATCTTTCCCTTTAAAAATAAGATTTCTTGTTTTTGAGGCACTGGTAGATTGCTAGTGTTTATAGCATCTAATTTGTCTAATGCGACATCATAATTTTTCGATTCAATTAATTCATCAAAAATACTATATAATTTTAAATATACCATTTTTTCAGCGATTTCCTCTATTTTTACTTCTCTCTCTTTACTAATCTTGTCTTTTTTCTTTTCTTTTAAATAATTTTTACTTTGATCAATTATCTCTTGAGAATATGAAGCATTACATAAAGGGCAATTTGGAGAATGAAGTAACCATTCTTTCAGACATTCATCATGTACGGGATGGTCATTAGCACATTTACGTAAAATGTCTTTACCTTCAACAATTTCCATATGACAAATTATACAATTGAGCATAAAATGGCTCTTAAGTGTTAATCTGAATAATATCAACAATCAATAAAAATATAAATAAATAATAATCATGTCTGTTTTTAAGAATATTGCTTTGCAATATTATTTTTATGCAAAACTTTTTTTATTACTAATGAATCCAAGAATTTCAAACTTAGTGAAAAATTTTAATTTATTAGATCCACTTCTAAGATTTTTGAGAAATAATTTTTCGTATCATTCGCTTTTTCATTGTATCGTTGGTTTTAGCACGCCAACGATCCAAGCGCTTTTTTATATTCTCAATTATCTGGGAATGATTTTTCTCGTTTATTAGGTTATAATTCTTATAACTTGCCTTAGATCATCTTTCTATGTACGTTTCATTATGAAAAGGATAGCATACCTCATTCATTAGTTCATAATGATTATGTGGAAATAAACCTGTAAGTAAAGTACGTCTCGCGGGACCACATAAAGGAAAGGCAGTATAAGCATGTGTAAACTCAATACCTCCTCGTGCTATTCTTTCGAAATTAGGGCGCTATATTTTTGGTCCTCCGTTCATCTCACCATGTCCGTAATAGGTCTGGTGATCATTTAATAGAAACAATATATTAGGTCTGTCAGTCATGGTATTTTAATTCACTTTTTTATGATATATTAGATGAATCATAATAGATTTTTTACGGGGGTTGAAAATAAGTTATCGTATAAATACCTCATTTATTATAAAAAATAAGAATAAAGTAGAAATAAGAAATCATCAAATCTTTCTAAAGTGCAATTATCAAATATTTCTGAATATGAAATTTAGGTGAAATATGATGTTAAAAGGATTTAGAGGAAAGTTATTAAAAATTAATTTGACGACAAAGGAAATTTCTACTGAACCGTTAAATGAAGAGATTGCTAATAAGTTCTTAGGAGGTGCTGGCTATGCATGTCGATATTTGTATAACGTATTAGATAAAGGTACTGATCCACTTTCTCCAGAAAATGTTCTTATGATTATGACAGGACCTTTAAACGGTACTTTTGCTCCCAATACAGGTCGCTGGGTTGTGTGTTCAAAATCGCCTTATACAGGAATTTGGGGAGAATCGAATTGCGGAAGCTGGTTTGGAGCCGAGGTTAAAAAATCAGGCTACGACGGTATCATCATTACCGGCGCATCACAAAAACCATTGTATATTGAAATAAAGGATGATGATGTCAATTTAAAAGATGCTGAGTTCTTATGGGGTAAAGGAACTATCTTTACAACGAAAAAGCTCAAGGAACTTTTCGGGGATGAAAAATCCATGGTTGCTTGCATAGGTCCTGCAGGAGAAAATCTCGTTAAATATGCAAATATTATTTCTGAGGAAAGAGCAGCAGGAAGAACGGGTATGGGTGCCATTTTAGGTTCTAAAAAATTAAAGGCCATTATCGCAAAGGGCAGTAATATTAAATTAGAAGTTGCTGATCAAGAGAAATTTAAAGAAGCAAATAAAAACGCCCGAGATGGTGTCAAAGCATCTTTCGCAACTCAGATGTTAGCAAGTTTAGGAACTTCTGGTGGATTAGATATGTACAACAGTACCGGCGAACTACCGATAAAATATTTTACACAACCGCAATGGGAGGGTGCGTTTAATATATCTGGGGCAACGATGGCAGAAACGATTTTAGTAGGAAACAGATTCTGCCATTCATGTGTAATAGGTTGTGGTCGTAGAGTAGAGATTAATGAGGGTAAATATAAAACTGATGGTGTTATCGAGGGACCCGAATACGAAACGATTGTAAGCTACGGAAGCTTACTTTTGAATGATAATTTAAAATCTATTGCCCATATAAATACTAAATGTTTTGATTATGGAATTGATACCATAAGTTCGGGAGGCGTTATTGCTTGTTTAACACATCATTATACATTGGGAAGCATAAGTTCTGAAGACATTGATGACCTTAAACCAGAATGGGGTAATATTGAAATTATAGAAAAGATCTTAGAAAAAATCGTCTTCAGAGATGGAATCGGTGATCTTTTAGCAGAAGGCTCTAATGCATTAGCTAACAGATTTGACATTCCATTGGAAGAAATCGCCACTGTAGTAGGTTTAGAAGTAACCTATCACGATCTACGTGCTAATTTCGGAATGGCAATTGCCTATGGAATCGGCGGGGCATATCGGGGACCCTCCCATAATGCATGCGATCCTTATTACTCTCTCATTGGTATTCCTTTGGAAGAAATTGGTATGAATATCATAGATAAATATAAAGATGACGGAGAAATGGCTGAATATTGCGCGAGGGATATGGATTATAGGGCATTATATAGCTCAATGATCATGTGTTCATTCTGCAATCCTCTACCTTCTCAAAATGCTGCGCTTATAGAATATGCTACAGGCCTGAAATTTGGAATAGATGAAATCAAATTATACGGAGAGAGAATATTGACTATGAAACGATTGTTCAACATTAAAATGGGATTAACTGCTGTAGATGATAGATTACCCAAAATATTATTACGAGCATTTAAAGAAGGAGGTTCTGCAGGAAAAACACCGAATTTCGATAAATTAAAAAATTTCTTTTACCAGTTTAAAGATTGGGATCCTAAAACTGGTAAACCAAGCGAAAGTAAATTAAAAAAATTGGGTTTGGATAAATTATAACTTTTCTATTTTTATTTTTAAATGAAATCTATATTTTTCCTCTCTGTGCTAAGATTTTACGTATTTTTTCAGAATCCTTAAGATACGTTTTATATACAAATGTATAGAATATTAAACAGAGTGTCCAAGGGATAACGGCAACCAAAAACATCCCCTGTGCGAGAGCTGTCATGTTTCTTATTCTAATAGCTTCAGGTAATGAACTAATATCCGTTCCCAATGGAGGTGTCTGATATCCATAGAAAGTGGCTGCCAATCCAACTAATATCGTTCCGAGGGCTGCAAATGAGCCTTCAAGCAACCGATCGATAGAAAATGCAGTGCCTCTAATCTCGGGTTCAAAGATCTCACTAAAAATAGGATTATTGCATCCACCACCACACCAATTTATAAGGAGACCTGTAAGAGCTCCAAATATAATGTAAAGTACTAACGAAGTTGGATGCATTGGAATAATATAGAATATCACTAATGTTAAGGGTATACCTGAAAAAACTGAAATCTGTGCTATCATAATTCTCCCCTTTTTTGGATTCCATTTTGCTGCCTTATCACCTAACCACCCTCCTAATACGCTTCCGAACGCTGCACCTATTGCAATTAAAGAAAACATTAACCCGGCTGTAAGGGGATCAAATCCTATATATTGGAACCATATAATCATGAAAAGTATCCCATTCCAAGGAACTGATCCAACTATTCCTTGAAGAGCTATCAACAGAAATGTACGATTCTTAACAATTTTCTTAAAATCAGATTTTTTGATTTTATATTCCTCAGCTTTTTCACGTGTAATGGTGTCTGCTAGCTCTGGCTCCATTTCACCCCTTATAGGATCCTTAGCTAAAATTAATACAAGGATCCCCACGATAATACTTAAGATACCCCATATGACGAAAACAAACCTCCAGCTATCTATCCCAAAAATATATTTTGTTCCAGTAACTAAAGCAGTGGCAAAAATTGTACCCAAAATAACTCCAATCACTCCCGTAAGCCCTAACAGGCCAAAAGCTTTTCCTCTTTCCTCCGGAGGATAGTAGTCTGCGATCAGTGATTGAGCCGTTGGAACAATAACAGCAAGTCCAATTCCCGTGAGCAGTCGGAAAATAAATAAATCAATATATTGCACTGAAAACGCCATTAATAATGTACATATAGCCCAAACAAAACAGCCTGCCGTAAGTACAAGTTTCCTAGAATATTTATCACTCCACCAACCCCATAGCGGTGTAAATATTGATTGGGCAAATGTTCTAGCTCCCGTAATAAATCCCAATTGCAGTATATCTAATCCAAGGGTACTCTGAACTTGAGCATAAAGCGATGGAAAAAGTTGCGCATCAGCAGCGTTAACAACGTTAGCAATATTAGTAGTTGTTTGTGTCCCCTTTCTACCTGCTACTTTCTCTTTTCCTTTTACTTTCTCTACTTTTATTTCTGACATCATTCATCAATCTCATAAAATAAAATTCGATTTTTTTTAATTTCTTTTTAATTTATATATTTATTATTCAATCTTAATAAATTAATTTTTTAAAATTAAATCAATAAAAATTAAAGTGAAACATGATAAGTAATATCCCAAAAGCCATCAAATCCCCTCCAAGTCAAGAAGAATTAGCCAACCGCTTGGAAAAGGTAAGAAATTTGATAGTCCAACAAAATTTAGATTATTATGTATCTTTTGATCCAGTCAATATCTATTATCTAACCAACTTTGCTAATTATGTCCATGAGCGACCTTTTATTTTGGTGATTCCTAAAAAGGGCACCATGAAATTTTTAGTTCCACTGTTGGAAAAAACTCATGTAGAATCAAGGGCCAAATGCGAGCTTGAATTATCTCATTATTTCGAGTTTCCAGCCCCCCAAGGTGAAAATTGGTTTGACAGATACCATGAACTTATTGAAAAGGATGCCCGAGTCGGAGTAGAGTCAGCTATGACCTTAAGAATTTACGATCAAACCCCAGGTAATAAAACCAAAACTGACATTATAGATGAGGTTCGGCTAATAAAAACCGAATATGAGATCGGACGTAATGTTCATGCCTGTAAAGTAATCAACGCCGGACATAAAAGGTTATTAAAAATCATACGTCCGGGGATGATGCTATTTGAACTATACAACCAAATTTCGGGGTATTTGATGGCCAAAGTTGTAGCAGATATTAAGAATTTAAACCCTCTTGTATCAAAAGTTATGGCAGCAGCATTGCCTCCCAGTTTATCCTATGATCCCCATAATTTTACAGATGTGTTTCTAAAGATGGAAGAAGGAGGACCTCATGTCTCAGGCGTAGGAGGTCAAGTTGACGGATATGGAGTAGAAATTGAGAGAAGCTTTTTTCTAGGGACTGTCCCGGAGAAAGCAAAAGATCCATTTTACGCAATGATGGAAGCTAGACGGTTAGCATTTGAACTAGCAAAACCCGGCGCAAATTTTAGTGAAATTGATGTAGCTGTGAGAAAAGTTCTAAAAGATCGAGGCTATGCTGATAAGTTACTCCATCGCACTGGACATGGTTTAGGCATAACTGGTCATGAAGGGCCCTATATAGCAGCAGGTTATGATCGAAAAATCGAGCCTGGCATGATAATAAGCATTGAACCAGGGATATATATTCGTGAACTTGGTGGTTTCAGGCATTCTGATACGGTTTTAATTACGGATGAAGGAAATGTGAGTTTAACTAAAGCTCCCGAAACACTAGAAGATTTAACAATAGAAGTAGATTAATACAAATATTTTTTTTATTATTTCTTTTTACAAAGAATAATTTGAAAAAAACTATGGAATTTTTTAATTGGAGTTTGACTTTTAATTTTAAATCCTGCATTATTC
>JAHQWS010000015.1 GCA_029856295.1 Promethearchaeia archaeon | reverse complement strand
TTTAAGAATATTTAGAGCAGCATTTGAAAATTTAGAGCAAATTATGGATTACAAAGTTGATCAGCTTAACGTCCATTGCTACTTAATCTTAAAAATCCTCTTATATGCTTTAAATAATAGAATAATAACAAACCGTATTGCGAATCTATATTCTAAAATCACATATGATGAATTAATAAATGAAAGCGATGCTTATATTTACGATATTTGTATGGATTTAAATCTGGATATTAATTATTATCAACTTCCAATTAAGTTTGGAATAAACATTACAAAAGACCAACAAGAGATTCTTCAAACAAATTTTAGAATTTACTTTATTGATTACTTAAACCTTTCTGCAAACCTGAGAGATGATTATAGAAGATTGATAAATAATCCTCTTTCTGAGGGATATGTGTTTATTCAAAAAAGAAGTTTAATTAGATTATTGCAAGAATATGTAAGACAGAAATTAATCATAAAGCAAGAAGAAAATAAAGGTGATCTAGATAATTTCAAAGGTGAAATCCTAAAAATTGAAGAATTCAAAGAAATGTATGAAACTATTTCAAATGAATGGGCCTTAAAAGAAGAGGAATTTGAATATTCAATTGAAATAGATTTTAAATCTGGTAAAGATATTTCAAGTAGTTATCCTCCGTGTGTGCAGGCAACTTTAAAAAAAGCTCAAGAGGGACAAAATATAACCCATACTGAAAGATTATACATTGTATGGTTTTTAAACTCGTTTAATTATCCAGAAGATAAAATCGTCAATATTTTTTCAACATTACCGGATTTTAATCGAGAAAAAACAGCGTATCAAGTAAGATTTGCAAAGAAAAAAGGTTATATTCCATACTCTTGTCAATCTTTAAAGTCTTATAATTTATGTATGGCGAAAAAATATAAGGATGAGTTATGTTTGGAAGGGTATTTTTCAAAAAAATATGATATCCAAAAAGAAATAAAACACCCGCTTTCTTATGTTCGAATTAAGCAATATCGAATGTCAAATAAACAAATAAATTCTAAAAATCAAATAAAGAAATAAAATGACTGACAATACGTATTTAAAACGCCTATTTCAAGCATATTACAGAGAGATTAAATCCAATATTCCAATTATTAATTCATTTGAACAACGAGAATTTGGATTTATTCCTTGGGATAAACAAATTATGATTCGACATATGGCTTTTAGAAATCCACAGAATCTAACTAAATATTTAATTGAAAATGGACCAAAACATGTTTATTCAAGTGGTACTCTCTATTTACAACCAGATATTCCGGATATGATTAAAAAAGAATATCAAGGATGTGATTTAATCATAGATATTGATGTAGATCACTTTTACACACCATGTAAAGATGATCATGATCAATGGTATTGTAAAGAATGCGGAAATAATGGAAAGGGGATGATAAGTAAATGCCCAAAATGTAAGGGTCTGAAATTTAAAACATTAAACTGGATTTGTGGTGAATGCTTAGATATTGCTAAAAAAGAAATTATTAAACTCATTTATGATTTTCTAATTCCTGATTTTGGAATTAAAGAAAGTGATATGAACATCGCATTTTCAGGACATCGTGGATACCATCTTAAGGTTGAAAATGAAAAAATTAGAAAACTATCAAGTGAAGCAAGAAGAGAATTCGTCGATTATGTTACAGGACAAAATATTTCATTTGAAGTACTAGGATTAAGAGAGGTAGGACTTAACATTTATAGTCTTATAAAAAGTAATATAGGCTGGTCCCAAAAAATTGTAGCAAAAATTGAAAATATCTTACATAATTATTCCGATATGGAGTTAGAGCATTTACTTTTAAATTTTGGTTTAAAAAGAAATTTTGTTGACAGTTTTTTAAACTCAAAAGAAGATTTTATTGAAACCATTTCTAAGAATCGAAGTCTGTGGATTATCCCTAATTTTGGAATGGCAACATGGAAGACTTTTCTATATGGGATAGTCCATGAAATTGGAGCCGAGATAGACGAGCCTGTCTCGATTGATATTCATAGGCTTATCAGATATCCTGGTTCCTTACACGGTGCCACAGGATTTAAAGTTCAAGAAATAGGAATAAATGAACTTGTAAAATTTAAACCTTTAAATGAAAGCAACGAGAATCTTGACCCAATTGTATTTAAAAGTAAAAATGTTCAAAAAATTGAAATTATTGAACCAATTGTACCTCCAACGGAAATATCAGGAGAAACTTATGGACCTTTTAAAAAAGGAGATATAGTTGAGGTTCCACATCATATTGCTGTATTTTTATTATGTAAGGGAGTAGCAAAAACTGTATAGGATAATAATAAATTTAGTCAAAACTTCATAATATTATAATAAGGATATTAGAAAGACTTATGGATATCAAAAGCGAATACGAGAAGCTATATCAACATTGGCTTAAAGAATTTAGGCAAATTGAATTAACTCGATTAACTAAAGAAATTTACAGCAGTTATCAGAAAGCTTCTGACTATATTAAAAACCTTAAATCAAATCAAGAAGAAAAGATAAAATTTGAGATTGTTAATTCATATAGGGAAAATTTTACTTTTTTAATCAATGATTTTTCTAAGATTAGGGAAATTAAATTAATCAATGCTGCTTTAGCCTTAAAAGAAATTGATTTAAACTGCCTCTTGGAAGCAGAAAAATTGTTTTATCAAAATCTAGTTAGTGCTGTAAAAGGGTTTGAAAAAGTTAAAGTTATAGAAGTCGTTGAGAGAGCTGAATCCAGCAAGATTAAAGAAATATTAAAAGTAGTAAAAAATGATGTTGTTAACCCTAGTAAAACTGAAATAAAAAAACCATTGTCTTCGGATTTAAATCTTAAAATAAAAGGTGAAAATTTCAATTATACTATAGTTAAGTTTTTACAAAAAGCTCCACCTTTAGTTGGAATTGATCTAATTAATTATGGTCCCTTTGAAAAAGAAGATATCGCTAATATCCCATATCAAAATGCTAAAATCCTTTTAACTGAGAAAATTGCAGAAAAGATTGACCTTTCTTAAAAAAAATTTATTTATATTTCTTTTCAAATTCTTCCTTAAAATACTGTAGCCGATACTTACCATATTTATCTATTAATGAGAATTTTGGTGGTTTTGGATTTATCAATGGTTCACCGCAGTATCGACATATTGATTTTGGATTCTCCAAACCATATAGGTTACAATTTTTACATTTTAACAAGTGTTTTGTCAATGGAAACCAATTATGATTGTTTTTTAATCTCGAATAAACTCAAAAGTACCATTATATTTTTCTACATTAGCTTCAATAACTTCAAAAGCATCGGATAGTATATTTTCTGCGTCTAAATAATCTTTTGAGACAACTTCAATCCGATAAAATGGTGCTCCAAGATAATGTATGCTCAAATTTCTAGTTTTCTTTGATTCAATAACATTCGTAGCATCAATTAACGATTCCTTTATTAAATCTATCCCATTTTCTGAATCATATGATAACTTAATTTTACCAGTAATACCTACAGTAGAAATATTTACATTCTCATTGATAATTTTTAGAAACTTTTCTTTATGCTCTTCCGATATATTTTTAATACTATCTAAAATCTTTTTTCCATTTTCCTTGAGCTCTTCAACTGCCTCCTGATAAGAATCAAAATTTTCTAAAACTGGCCATCCTATTAACTCGTATGCATCATCAAGAGTTAAATCAGTTTCATCAACATCAACAAGAAACTGTAATAAGTTCTCATATTTTAAGGCATATTTCCATTCTTTTATTCGATTTTCCTTTTGAGCTGAGTTTACCTTTCTTAATGATAAATCCACGTGACCTTTTTCGGGATTAACTCGAAACACTCGTAATACAACTCTTTGACCAATTCTCACATAATTCCGAATATTTTTTATCCATCTGCTTGAGATTTCACTAATATGGATCATACCTCGAGCAGTTTCTTCTGTATCCAGTCCCTTATAATCAATCAGATCCACATAAACATATTGCTGTTGAATATCAGCAATTTTTCCAACTATAAACTCCCCTTCTTTAGGAAATTTTGTTCTCGAACGCACCATAATAATCTATCATTTAGAAATTTTTTATTTTATAATTTCTTTAATTTTAATTAAAGGTCTAAGGTTTTTTATTTTTATTATCTCTGTAAAGTTAAAATTTATTTAGAATTAATTTTTTAAAAATTATATTATCAATATAATAAAACTAAGTGTCAAAAAATACCTAACTGGATTATTCATGATAAATGGGCAGATAAACTCGGCATAGATAAGCTAATTTCAAATATCGTAAATACATTCATCGATTATGGCGCACAATATAGTGTTTGTAATGAAAATGACATACTCTATAATGATATAGACGAATCTGTGCTTATCCGTCAGTTAAAATACTTTTATCAAAAAGATATAGAAAAAAAATACGATAAAGAAAAATTATATGTTAAAGCTTATTATTTACATCACTTATTAGATTATTTTAGAGAAACTCGTTTTGATATTAATAATATTGAGCTAATATTTCAAAAATTTCTTGAAGAAAAAGTAGTAATTGAATTTTCTGATATATATGGTAAAATATTTAATTTTCAAAATGAACTTGACGAATTGTTTCAATTCTTAAGAGAATTCAAACAAGAACTTTACGACGATTTAAAAGGGGATTATTTGCTTGGTTTAGAAAGTAAAGATAAAAGCACTGATAAAAATTTATGATGTTTTTGTAGAAATTTGAGTTCTCACTTCATTATCTAATATCTAAAATTATAAAAAACAGAAAAAAATATAAGTTGAACATCATTTAAGACTCATATCATTTAAGTAAAAATATATACTATTCAATATTATTAAGTTAAAAAATTAAAAAGGAATTTGATGTAGTATGTCGAAAAAAGAAAAAGATCACCTAAATCTCGTCATCATTGGACACATCGACCATGGGAAGAGCACCTTGATGGGGGCTTTATTAATCGAAGCTGGAGCCATCACTGATAGAGAAGCAAGAGAATTGGAAAAACTCGCAAAAGAATATGACAGAGAATCATGGTCTTATGCTTATGTTTTTGACCGTTTAAAAGAGGAACGACAACGAGGAATTACTATTGACCTTGCATTCAGGAAATTTGAGACTCCAAGTCTATATTTTACAATCATTGACGCACCAGGCCATCAAGATTTCGTAAAAAACATGATTACCGGAGCATCCCAAGCTGATGCTTCGATCTTAGTAGTTTCTGGAAAGAAAGGTGAAATGGAGGTAGGTATCGCAGCAAATGGGCAAACTAGAGAGCATGCTTATCTTGCACAAACCCTTGGCGTTAAGCAACTTGTTGTAGCAATAAATAAAGCAGATATTTGGGATTATAGCGAAGACAGATATAACGAAGTTAAGGAAGGTGTCTCTGATCTCTTAAGAAATATAGGGTTTCCAGTCAAAAAGATACCATTTATCCCTGTAAGTGGACTTGCTATGGAAAATCTATCAAAGCCTAGTGATAAAATGCCTTGGTATAAAGGACCAACTTTATTTGACGCCATTGACAAGTTCACAATTCCCGAAAAACCACTTGATAAACCATTACGACTCCCTATTCAAGACTCGTATAAAATTAAGGGAACTGGTGTTGTTCCAGTCGGTAGAGTGGAAACTGGTGTATTGAAAAAAGGAGATAAAATCATTATCATGCCAACTGGTTTTAAGGGTGAAATTCGAAGCATTGAAATGCATCATGAAGAAATCCCCCAAGCAATCCCCGGCGATAATGTTGGATTTAGCATTAGAGGTATTAACATAGAAGATGCGGGTAGAGGCGATTGTTTAGGACATCCTGATAACCCTCCAACAGTTATAACTCCTGATGGCAGCTGGACAGGACAAATTATTGTAATCTGGCATCCAACAGCAATTGCTCAAGGATATACTCCAGTCGTTCACGCACACACCGCACAAGTAGCTGCTAAGTTTAACGTTTTAGCGAAAAAATTAGATCAAAAAACTGGAGCTGTAATTGAGGAAAATCCAAAATTCTTAAAAAGAAATGAAGCTGCAATTGTTGAACTAAGCCCAATAAAAAAGATGTGCCTCGAAAAATATACTGAGATTCCAGAAATGGGCCGTTTTGCCGTAAGGGATATGGGTAGGACAGTTTGCGTCGGTATCGTTAAAGATATTAAAACAGGCGCGTAAAATTATACTTTTTTTTGATACTTTTTATTTTTCATTTATTTTTTTTGATTATTTCTCTTCTGATTTATTAATTAATTTTCAAAATAATTAAAATCAGGAATTAGGTTTAGATATTAATAACAATAAAAAATAAAAAAAAAAGGTTGTTAGAATTTCTTTTTATATTCTATATTTATCATTTCTTAACTTTCACTATTACTATTATTATAACCACTACTATTGCTACTGCGCCTATTATTATCCATATCCAGTACTCAGCAATAAATTGCTGTATTTGACTTGCTAATGTTTCCACTATAACAATAGGATCCCCATCATATTGCCATTCATAATACATGAGAACGCCATTATCATCGTATTCGATGATCCATTTTTGTCCTTCGAATTCATCGTCCTCATCATCATCGAGAGTAATATAAAGTTTATTGGCATCTTTTTCTCTTCTAACGCTTACATCGTCGTAATTATTGTCATCTTCATAAGCATCCTCAAGCTCTTCTACAACATCACCCCATTTTACCTTAGTCGATATGAACCACGGATTTTCACCTTCAATAAATTTCCATATTTTATGTTCATCAGGATCAGGATCATCTTGGTCATCATCCCAGACAAATTCAAAAAAATGATATGTGTTCATTCCGAATTCATCTGTTGCGAAATTATTATCATCCCCATATATGTCTTCATCAAATTTCCAAACAGCGAAGGTCTCATCTTGTTTCTCTAAATCATATTCCTCATCTTCTTCCATTAAATAGTAATTATATGTTATTTTCACTCCATCTTCGCCCCATGGGTCTGTTTCTTCATCATTAACATCAAGTATCACGATTTTTGCTTTGACCAGGTCCTCATTTACATCTAATGCTTCATCTAAGTATTCATAATATGCTTTAGAAATATAGCCTGCTTCTTCCGCATCTTCATAATAATCTTCGAGAGGGTCTTCATCATATGTAGTACTCCATTCGAATGTATCATTATCCTTTATACCAACATATTTGGGTGTAGCTGCTCGTGTGAAAGTGGAACCCATTAATAGTAATAAGCACATTAGTATTAGTATGCTATAAAATTGTGATTTTTTCATATTTTTTTTCCACCCTTGACTTTAATTAAATATTTAATAGTTTAAATCAAATAATTATAAACTATTATTTTTCGCTTTTTTATTAAATTAGTATGGTTAAAGATAAATTTTAATATATATATAAAGTTTATTTAATAAATCATTAGCGTTGCTTACTGTATTGTTTTTCAATCGAAAATAGATTCAATGATTTTTGATGTGTTATTTAATATAACAAGTCATGAAATTTTTCTCTTAAATTTTGTAATATCCAAATAATATTTTAATTTTTGAGCAATAATTCGCGTTTTCTAATTAAAAATATGTTAGTTAGAAGGCTCGATCAAAAGTGCTTACTACAAAAAGTAAAATTTGTTTCTTAGGGGAAGGTGGTGTTGGTAAAACTTCATTAGTAAGTTTACTCCAAGGTAAAGAAGTAGAAAAAGAAAGAAATCCCACTGTAGGCTTAGAGGTTGATGATTCTATTCTCAACGAAGAAAAATGTTCTATTTGGGATTTAGGAGGGCAAGAGCGATTCAGATTTATGTGGCAGGATTTTTTAAAAGGAACCGGGTTAACAGTATTGGTAACGGATTCCACAGAAGATAATGTGCAAAAAACTAAGGAAATTTACGAGAGGTTTTCGCGATTTATCGGAGCTAAAATTATTGCTATTGCAAATAAACAGGATCTTCCTGGAGCGTTAAATGCTAATACGGTCCAAAACAGATTAGGTGGCATTAAAACATATGAGATGAGTGCTATTAGAAAGGAATTAAGAGGCCGAATGAGGCAAATTTTAGAATATGAAATAAGTTCAGGTTAAAATCTCTTTTTATCAAAATGTTTTTAAAAAAGTTTCCCTATTATGTGAGCTAGGCGTACACATTCAGGGAGTTTTGAATCGATACAAATTTTTGATAATAATGACTCAATTTTTTTGATTTCTATTCCTTTAAAATGAAAATATATTATTGTAGGACCTCCTGCTGTGCTTATTTCAGTCTGGTATAAATTGCCAGCATTTATTATTTTTTGAAACTTGTTTTTATACCTATTTGGAAATTTTTTTATTAATGCCTTTTTCACGGCATCAAGGTCAATATCCCTCTCTGTAATTGCTATGATCGGTTTTCCTGTTTTTTCATATACTTCCTGGATATCATATATATTAAATCCAGCAAATGTAATAGCATCGGTAAGAACATATTGTACATGCTTCTGGTGTAATTCAATAAGGGTTATTAGGGCATCTGTAGCATCATCACCATCAATAGTAATGGTTTTCCTTACGACATTTACCATCCTAACTCCTTGACACACTACTCCAATTAATTCCGTCGTTTTTTTAGAGTTTGATTTAAGTGAAAATGTAGCATCATCAAATCCAATTGTAATAGGGTTTTCTTTCATTCTTTATTCTTCCGGCAAGAATTTTTTAATATAATTTAATAGATTAGTAAACGCGAGTGATGCATTTTTTATTTCTAGTGTCCTGTTTTGGATATTTCCCGAAAGATTTTCTTTGAGAAAATCAATGATCTCATTTAATGTCATTTTATCATTTAAAAAAACATACGCAATTATAGCTTCTACTGTATTAGCAAGGTCATGGGCATCTGCTCTATTCCTTGCAAAATTTTTCATGCCTGCGTTTTTCAGAGCATTTGATAGTATTGTTTTATTGACTTTTAATGCTGTTCTTAAAATGTTTGAACTATTTTCAGTTAAATAAATAGATTTGGCAATAGAATAAGTTAAGTTTACAATACCATCTCCTATTTTTGCTAGTCCTTTATCTGTTCCTATCCTTTTTTGAGAATTTAGATCACTAATTAAAAATTTATAGGACATTATTATAAGTAGAATTACAAATTCTTTTAAATTTTATATTAAAACGGTAATTAAAGATTTACACAAGTTTATTGAAGATTTTTTGAACTTCTAACACTTCTTCTCTTAATGATTCAATTCCCATATATAATATCTCTTTAATTTTATGCCCTGGTTCAAGGCGAATAAAAATTTGAGCAGGATCTATATGTGTATATTTGTATGCTGCCATATTTACACCTTCTATATTTAACAAATGTTTTACGAAAATATTACATAAACCATGAGATTGCCCCTCAATTTTTAATTCAAAATCATTTTCTGAAAGTCCTCTATTTAAAATCAAATTGAGATATTTGTAATCAGGGATTTCAGGTTCTTCTTCAAGTTCATATTCAAATTCCTCAATTTCTTCTTCCTCTTCAGGAGCTAATGGTTGAGGTTCTTTAACATCTTTTATCTCTTTGGATGTTTTTTTTTCTATTTCTGGATAAGCGCTTTCAAATTCCTCTTCTTCAAGATCCTCGAAATTACTATCTTCTTCCGGTTCTCCTTTTTTTTTTTTTGGCATTCTAATAACTCCAAAATGATTAATTCTGTTAATCTTAATATATAATAAAATAAATCTTTTTTGGTTTCTTATATAATAAAAGAAAGTTTAATATTACAAAAATCTCTCAGCTAACTCTCTAAGTCTGTCGCATGCTAAGTATTGAAGATCCCTTGAACCATATAAGGTAATTTTTATAGATTTACACCCGTCTACTGATACATTAAGGTTTACATAATCTATTTTTTTTTGAATACTTTCAAGAAATTTAATTACATTTTCCAATTTGCCACTATTATTATAAAAATGAATGACTTTTTTTCCTGATTTAGGCAATAATTAACCCCCTCTAAATAAAGATGGTGTTTACGCAAATTAAATTAGAATCTTAAATTTTCTTTTGTAGAATTATAATCGTCAGCTAATTTTCTTTTCTCAATATTCCCACATAGACTACATTTTAGCTTATTAAAACCAACTTTTTCTAGTACAGTTCCACAAATAGAACAATCAGCATGTATTACACCTAAATGGTTCCCAACTGTACTCAATGTAAATTCGTTAGCATTTTGATCAACTACTTTAGCTCGAACTATATCAGTTAATTGAAAAGCATCTTTAACTTTTTCAACATATTTATTTGAAATTTGGGAAACATGAACATTACCTAAATAAGAAGAATTGAAATGAATTTTTCGATTAATTGTGTAAAAACTTAAACCAACAGAATACTTTCTTAAAAAAATAACAGGTCCAAGTACAATATCTCCAATTTTAACGGTTTTTCGGTCTTTTTCTTGATGAGTTTCTATCTCGATTTTTCGTTTACTATTTATGGAAATCGTACCAGTTTTAGTAGCAAAGATTTCTCCCCCGTTGACGAAAGTAGATTGTTCATCTGGTAAGAATTCTTCCACAACTCCAAGATATTGACCAGTTATTACAACGTCTTTATTTTTAACAGTATCTTTTTTCATTAGAATCAATATATGTGTTTTAATTTTCTCAATTAGAAAATCTATTATTTTCTTTCTTTTTTAAGTAATTATTATTAAATAACGTAAATAAATTTATTTATAATGGTTTATAACGTAGAAAATAATTTTAGGCGATGGCTATAAGTAAAAAGGAATTTATCTTTAGAATTCAAAACACTGAAACATTTGTTGACCCTAAAATTGAATTAGAACAATATTCTAT
>JAHQWS010000014.1 GCA_029856295.1 Promethearchaeia archaeon | reverse complement strand
AAGGATAATGTTATAATCGAAAAAGTAAAAGTTAATACAAAAACCAAAGAAGATGGAAAGACGCCCGTATCCTCAACATTCATTTTAACAGATAAAGGGGGAAAGAAAAGAACTTTAGAATCAAATACAATTTTTTCGAAGTATTTACCTCTTAAATCTCGAACAGGAATAACCGAAATTTTTGAGCAAGTAGCAATATTTACATGCGATGGGAAAGAAGGAGACGGCATTTCGGAGTATTTAATCTCAACAAGGGATTAATCTTGTAAAAAATAATAAAACGGATCGGTTTTTTGGATTTTTCTTCCCCTCAATACCCGTTGCATAAATGGATGCCCCCCTTTCCATCTTTTTAAGTGCTCAATGTAACCCGTTATTTTTTCTTTATTCAGTAAATCTGTCTTAAAGGGTTTGCCTGTGGCGTAGTCATCAGCCCACGTCCAATTAAAATCGTTTTCTATTCCCGCATACCCGGCACATAAAGCCATGCAGTTATTCGCATAATTGCTAGTACCGAGCATCAATTTTTTAGTAAAGTCCCACTTGGAGTAATCCACGTATAATTCCTTAGTGCCACTTTTAGCAAATTCAATTAATTCGTCTAAAATATTAAGTGAAAGGGGTATTAACTTACCCATATTGTCTGGATAACGGAGTTCTTTCGGATGCTTTAGTTCTTTTGTCCAAATCCCTATTGATGTTATATTTGAATGCCACTCAGCTGGATCGGCAAATAATGTCCCCCAATCGTTAAATTCTATTTTATTCATATTCTTAAGTGTCATCCCGAATATCATATTTGGAATTGGTGACGGTTTGGTGATTTTTTGCCATATAAATTCAGAAAAGTCTATTCCAAAAATCTTTTTGCCAGTATATAGAAACTGGAATTCTTTGAATATTAAAGCATCAGGATTTCCTTCGAAATAATATGGACCATGTTCAGATATTCCTGCCCTGCACTCAGCTTGAAAAAGAAAATTAAAAATCGTCAAATGAGCAATAGTCTGTCTAAGTTTATTGATGAGCTCTCTATTATTGTTGACTGGAATCATTTGATTTCTTAAGGAATTAATATAATCATCAGACACAAACGTAATTTCTTCATTTTCTACAGTTAAAGCTCCATCATTGCGATAATTAGGGCTTAATCTTCTCCAAAAATCAAGGATAAACTTTGTTTCTTTTTTCTTAATTTCTGGTTCAATAATTATATTTGGATCTGTTTTTTTCTTATAAAAGTTATCGTGAATAACTTCAGCTCGACCCTGCAAATACAACATGGCAATAGAATAAAAAGCCAACTGATTTAATGGTGCACACAAAGTTTTAGACCTCCTAGCAATTTCCTCCGGGAGAATCTTACCCGCTACTTTTTTCAAGATATTATATTGATAAGATTGGTCATACAAGATATACGTGGCGACATTAATATAGTGCATCACCGGAAATATCTTACTTTCCAATGAGGCGTCTCGAATTACTATATTACCTATCATGCTCTTAGAAAAATATTCAATCAATTCATTAGCTTCATCATCACTCAGATCACCTAACATTTGAATCTCTCACCATCATTCCAAAAATTTAGGGTTTTAAAGTTATTTTGTTTTTAGTCTTTAATAATTTAATTTTTTACATTTCATCCCTTCTTCTAATCCATCAAGTTTAATTTTACTACTATAACTAATCCATAAAAATTTGTTAAAATTTTAAAATCATAAACTAGATATTAAATTTATGGAAAGCGAATCAAAAAAATATCTAGAATTTGTTAGAAGTCGCAAAAGCATCAGAAATTTTATATTCTCGAAAATATATAAAGATACTATTTTGGAAATTTTAGAGTTCGGTCGTTGGGCTCCTTCAGGCGCGAATAATCAACCTTGGAGGGTTCATATTGTAATCAATGAAAAAGTTAAAACTATGTTGAAAGAACATACCAAATACGGCAGCATTATCGAGAGTGCTTATGTGAATCTAATCGTATTTCTAGATAAGGAAAAAAGCTATGATCGGGTAAAAGATATTCAAGGTATTGGCGCTTTCATGCAAAACTTACTTTTAGGTGTACATGCACAGCCCGGTTTAGGTGCTGTCTGGATTGGCGAAATATTAAACCAAAAAGAGCGTGTTAATGAATTATTTAAACTAGATCTTGAAAGGTACGAATTAATGGGTGTAATTTGTATAGGTGAAGTTGATAAGGCCATAGAACAAAGGAGCCAAAAAGCAAGAGAAAGAAGACCTATTGATGATTTCGTTGAATGGTATTGATCTTACATTATTTATTTCCTTTTTTTTAACAAAACTCTAATTTTTACTTATCCATTCCAGTGAAAATATTTATATTGTAAAGTTTACTTATTTTTTAAATATGGAAATCCAGACGTTAAGTCTTATAGAATTAATTAAGAGCAGGAAAAGCGTAAGAAATTTTGCATTTAAAAAATTAACCCAACAAGCGATTAAAGAAATATTAGAATGTGGAAGGAATGCTTTAGATGAAAATAATAACCAAGCTTGGAGAGTAAACATCGTAACACATCCAACTGTAAAAATGATGTTAGCAGAAATATTGACCGCATATACGGATATTTACGAAACAACTTCATGTTGTTTAGTTGTTTTTTTAGACCTAGAAAGAAGTCGTAACAGAGAAAGCGACATTTTAGCCATTGGGGCATTTATACAAAATATACTTTTAGGGGTTCATGCTATACCCGAAATAGGTGCAGTCTGGATGAGCATTGATTCAAATCAGAAAGAAAAAATTAACGAAATTTTCAAATTAAGTGCTAAGAATTTTGAATTGATAGGTATTATCGCAATAGGAGAAATTGATAAGGAAGTAGACCAGTTAATAAGCAAAAAACCAAAAAAACTGAGAACTGTCGAAGAATTTACAGATTGGTTTTAAGGAGGTTAAAATTCTAAAAAAATACGGTTAATAATTCCACGGGGTGCCATTAATAAAAAGGCAATCTTTAATCTAGTTAAAAATGGAAAAAGGAAATAATGGTTTAATTACTCTTTTTTATCTGTTTCCGGATGTTTTAAATCTTGAAGATCTTTCCGAAAAAATTCGTTTCCGTAGTGCGTAAATAATACACTAGCAGGATTGTGAGGTGAAGATCTATCTTTTGCGATTAAGGTCGTCACGGGCGCCTCTGAAAGATGCGTAAAAGTGATATCATGCCCTACACACAACCCAATGATGATGTTCATATCTGTTTTTGCCTTGTTTAGTAAAAGTGCCTGTGCTGCAGGGTTGCAGGTAATCCACCCTATCATATAGCCGGTTTTGGAATACATCGTAAATTCTTCGGGAACGCCAACAGCAGTTTTTTTAGCACCTCCTGTTTTACAACATACTCCACATACATCAAATTCATATTTTTCTAAAATTTCTGCAACCTTTTTTGCTTCATCCCTCAACCCGACGCAGAAAGCTATACCAAGCTTGTTATAACCCATTCCCTTTGCGTATTCTATAGTGTCCTTTAAACGTGACCAATGAATATACCCTTGAGCCTCAACGGTCGATGCAACTCCGGTAGATTTTTTAATATATTCATCATTTTTATATAGCTCCTTAGCTTGTTTTTCTATTTCAGGGCTAACTTTCATGGGGCAATTATCTAACATCTTACTTGCCCTTCCTACTGTGCAATAATTTAGACTGTTACAATTAAAACAAGTAGGGTCTGCATATTCTACAACTTTTTTTTTCTCTTTTGCTTTTGACATTTTATCCCCAACCAAATTATAGATTTTTGGTTTAGTTTTCAATTAAGCATAATAATACTTTAAATTAATAAGTTCCAATAAAATGCATTTAACAAAAGTCAAAAAATTATTTTGAATAAATCAAATTCAATTGAACTTATTGGATTTGAAAGATGTAATATAGCCACTCGTGGATAATAGGGGAGAAAGTGTGACCGATCCAATAAAATAAGGTAAGCCAATAAATTGATGTTCCATAAAGAAAAAGAACTGCATAAAGGATACCAAAACCAAAACCCGCTATTACATCAGTAGGGAAATGCACTCCCAATATTAACCTGGTTATTCCCATAATTATATCTAAAATTATGAATATCATTAGGACAACCCAACTTTGGTAATAAAACGCTATCATCATTCCAAAAAATAGAAAAAAGGCAACATGGCCGCTTGGAAAAGATTTATTTTCTCTGATTAGATCATCATGTTGGGCTACTCCTTCCTTTTCTAACGTTATGAATGGTCGGTTACGGCTTACGAGTTTAAATCGAATTAAAACATGTATAATCACACTCTGTATACTGCCTCCGGTCATCAAACAAAAAAGGTCGTAATCTTTAGTAATATAACCATATACAGTCAAACAGAGCCAAATAATTCCCCAGAAATACATATTGCCGAAGAAGGAATAGATCTTAGCGAGTGTTATGATCCCTTTCTTCTTTAGAGTTTCACTTTTGTAGATATAAAGAAAGACTTTATGATCAAATTTTTCAATTTTAGAAATTATTTCAACGGTCAAGGTAGCTGGATGGTATGTTTATTTGCCGATTTAGATTATAAAATTAGAAAAATTATATTTAAATCTTTTGCGAACATTAATCGTCTTTATGTAAGGAAATTTAATTATCAGAGATCAAAAAAAAAATCCTTCCATTAATATATTTATTAAATTTTGAAAACTTAATCTAATCAAAAAATCTATAAAGTAGTTTCTTCTCTTTATGCCTTCAGTGGACGATTGGATAGCTTTGTTTACTAATTCTTTTCAATCTAAAAAGCTTTTGAAAGCAGATTATGGTGTTGATTACCACAATTTTGAGACTAAACAAAAATCAATATTAGAATTATTAAACCTTCATAAAAAAAAATTCGGTAATGAAGATATAATCATCATAAGAGCTCCTGGAAGGATTAATTTAATGGGAAGACATGTGGATCATCAAAATGGGCTTGTCAATTTAATTGCAATTGATAAAGAGATTTTTATTACCGCATCTATTAGAAAGGATTTTAGATTAGTAGCTCACAATGTTGACAATGTTAATTTTCCGGAGATAAAAATAGACTTATCCAATTTAGCTTCTGAAATTTGTACTAATTGGTTAGATGTAATTAACAATGCCGAATTCATCCAAAAGCATAGATCCCTTAAAGGAAAATGGGATAATTATCTTAAGGCTGCTTATTTAAGGCTTATTAATTTATATGCTTTAGATCAAATATATGGTGCAAATATCTGTGTATTAGGAAACCTCCTAATTGCGGCAGGGTTGAGTAGCTCATCAGCTTTAACTGTCGGGATATTTAAAGCTCTTTCTGCATTAAATAAGTTAAAAATTAAAGAAGAAGAAATGATAAATCGGTGTGCTGAAGCAGAATGGTTTGTAGGAACTCGCGGTGGATCCGCTGATCAAGTTGCGATCATATTGGCAAAAAAAAACCGAATTGCTCATTCAAGATTATTTCCCATTGAGATTCTTGATTGGATAGCATTTCCCAAGAACTGCGAACTATTAATTTTTAACTCTCAAGTTATTGCCGATAAATCTGGAGCCAAGAAGGATATTTTCAATGAAAGAATATTAGCATATGATATAGGTTTTTACCTAATAAAAAAGAAATTTCCTCAATTTTCTTCGAAATTAATATACTTAGGAGATATCAATCCTGAAAATTTAAATATATATTCGTCAGACTTAATAAAAATATTATTAGATCTCCCAGATTATGTAGAATTCAATGATCTACCTAGTATATTAGGAAGTAAATGGGATGAGTTGAATAGAAAATATAATTTTAATGTGACACCTCAAATAATACATATTAGAAAAGTTATAGCTTACGGTATTTCTGAATGTGAGAGAAGCAAAATGTTCTATCAATTCATTAAAAAGGGTGATGTAATCTCAGCTGGAAAATTAATGAACATTTCTCATAATGGAGATAGAGTTGTCAAATATAATTATAAGAAAAAATCTAAACTTAACCGATATAATAATGAAACGGATGATAATAAAATAAAGGCATATATAGAATCTGATATGAGTATTGATCAAATTTCAGGAGGATATGGGTGTAGCATACCTGAAATTGATTTTATCATAGATATTTCTCATAATCTTGAAGGTGTATTAGGCGCTCAGCTTTCTGGAGCAGGTATGGGGGGTTGTGCCATGATATTTGTAGAAAGGGAATATTCAGAAAAAATTAAGAATATCCTATGTAAAATGTATGAGAACGAATTTAACAAGCCTTGTTTAATCCATAAATGCAGACCTGTGAAAGGAATCTCAATATACAATCATATAGAATAGGGATATTATATTTCACTTAGTAGATCTGAAACATCAAGTACCGCTATACTTGGATCCTCATCAAAAAATTGCTCAAAACAATTACAACAGGGAATTCCGATATTAATTTTAAATTTTTCTAGTTTTTCCGATAAATACATGTTATTAACCAAATATTCTCGTATCACTCTTTTATTATCATTATTATAAAAAGAAATGAGGTAATCTCTATGGTTATTTGCTCCACACACAGGGCAGATCCCATATTTTACAATAAATTTTTGTAACTGATTCAATTCAGAAAACTTTCCTTGAATATTGTGAATAAGTTGAAAACAAGGCTCACATGGTACTCCAAAAAAGTAGTCCTCGGTATTTAAGCTCTCGAATGAATCATCCTTCATTTTTTCAAGTAAAATCTCTTTAAAAAAGCTATATTTAGATGAAAAGAAAATATCTTCACAAATTTGATGATTAGAATGATTTTGTTTGCAAATTGGACATTTTGAATAAAAAATCCTGAACATTTCATATTCTTCGAGAAGTTTATTCTTGATTTTTTGGATACACTTCTGTAAACAAACACTTTTTACTCTCTCAAATGTATTATGAGTTAAGAAATAATGAATGCGATTGGCTGAATCCAAATATTTATATAGCTCATGAGTTATATTATATTGCTTAAAAAACTTTAAGATTATTCTCTTAGCCTTGCTATAAAATTCTTTTTGGAGTTTTTGGTATGAGTGAGAGTTATTCATAAAAAGCTTTTCAAAATGTTCGCTATGAATACAATAATTAATGAGCTCTGAAAGATTATATTCATATTTGTGCTTCAATTTTAATTTTCTAAGTTCATTAAAAGTTCTTATTTTCATATAATTTGGGACAAAATTCAGTTTTGTCTTTAATTTACTAAGCTTCCTTGCATAAAATACATTTAAAAATCCTAAACTCTCTGGTAAGGATTCACTCCAAATGGTATTAATAATTTTGATATAGTTAATACGAGGCAAATTCTCTCTCTCATAATTGAATATGTCTTTTAAGAAGCTTAGCGTGAGTTCATCGTGTTTATTTAGATAATAATCTTTTGCTCTTCCAGCTAAAGATACGTCTAATTTTGTTATATGGGACAACATCATTATGAATTCATAGCAAAAAGACTCCCAAATAAATCTTTTCAACGAACCATAAGGCAATCTTCTCCATCTCTCATAACCCAAATTAAAAATTTTTGAAAGATATACTAATACAGTTCCATCATTAAAATTATATTCGTAAGTAGATGTTTTTAGATATCCTTTTTGATTAAAGTGCCATTGTTTTCCTCCAACGTAAAATTTTATTCCCTTAATTACTTCATTTAATCTACTTATCGCATCATCATCAAATTTTTCTAAAATCGTACTAACCATAAAGGTTTTGACTAAATTGTTAGTATCTATAAAAAAAGTACAACGATGAGGATAAAAAATCATTTTATTCGGGGTGTCTATTTTTCTCATAAATTATTAGAAGTTATAGTTATTCAATTGGTTTTAATGAGAGAGGCTACTTAATTCAAGAAAATAATTCTTCCATTTTTTCTGGAAATATGGGTATAAGAAATTCATTTTCAATTAAATCATTTATCAAATAGATAATCTCATCAGTATTAAAATTTAGTTTTTCTTTAGCATCATGAAGTAAATCCTCAAGGTTTATAATCTTCTTTGCCTTTCGTGAAATGTGTTTAGCTAAATTGAGCATTTTTTTAGATTCTTCAATAATTTTCTTACCTTTTGTAGGCCCTAATTTATAAGGTAATTTCAAGCTGAGATGAAATGTATCTTCTATAATATCTTCGACGGTTTTTTTAGTTATCGATTCCTGCTGAAAAATTGAGATATCCCCTTTAAATAAGTTATATAAGTTCTTTATCCGGCCCCCGAAATGATTTTCAAAATCTTTTGAAAACAAATTTAAAGCTTCTCGTGTGTGCCGACTAGATTTTTGATTAATAAAAATCGTAATCCATATCTTTTTTCCTGCTAGAGTAAGAATATATTTTCCCTCAAAAGTGGCATGTTCAAATTCTCCCTCTACTTCAGGAAAATCAATTACTCCCTCATTTATTGCAGTACGAAAAAGTTCAATGAATTGAGGATCTAACCCAACATTGTATGCTGATTTAAGGTATATGATTCCTTGACTGTCCCTATGCGTAATTATTAAATATTCCAGAGACATTGCCAGAGAGAAATATTCTGAAATTTCGTTTTCACCCATCTGTTGTCATGACTTTGATAATTGTAATCTTATTTATAATTTACGATTGACTCGAAGTAATGTTTTCAATTCTTACATTTAGTAAATTTTCAATAAATATTCAAATTATTAGATAAAAAGTAAAGAAATGTTTTAATTATGATGCTTTCACTCGCTCTTACAAATGTGCCTAAAAAAAAATAAAAAAAAATTTGGAAATAATTTTATTCTATTTTAATCCCATATTTTTCGAATACTTTTGCCATTTGCTCCTTTGCAAAGTTTCTCATGAGATCTTCCATTTTTATTAAAACTTCATCTTTCTTTGTTGTCCTATTATTACTTATTCTTCCTGTTGGTATTTGAGTTAAATCTATAGCCCAACTGTACTCATCGTTAAATGTAAACCATGTTTCCTTATACCCATCTTGTTGACCTCCATCTTTCGCTAACGGTTTTTCCTCAATTGGCACATCTGGGTCTGGAGCATAACACCAGTCTAGGATTACCCATTCTAATCCACGTTCAGAATCTGTCCTGTCCGCTAAATAAATACACCAGGCATGCCCCCCCAATTCTGTATCTGATGGTGCGAAGACTGGATCAGGCAAAACTCCCCCTCCTGCGACCTTTACTCTCCAAGATGGAATCCCTGCATTGATTAATAAGCTGGCGATTAGAATCGCTCCGTCCTCGCAATCTCCAATCCCAGATTGAATTGATTCAAAAGGGAACTGCCAAAATTCAGGGCAGTCTGAGGTTTCTTCATCAAATTTATATTTAAAAAAACCATTTACAAAATCTTGTATGGTTAATGCAGTCTCATTAAATGTTCCCTTTTTTAATTGTGCTTGATCAATTACATGATAAAGAATTGCATCATTATTTTTAATGAATGACTTAACATCTGCATCAATCTGTTTATAATAATCCTTTCCTCTTAAAGCCCTCCCCGTATATATAATAGGCGCTTTTGGATATTTATCATTCCAATATTCCGGGCCATAATCCCCTTCAGGCTCTTTTGATGGCTTCTTCTTTGGTGGTTTTTTCTTAGCTGGCTGTTTTTTAGGTGTTTTCTTTTTAGGCATTGTTTCTTTTCCTTCCATTTTTTTAGCTTGATCAATCCATTTATTGATGTTTGGCTGAGTTGGAATTTTTCCGATAATGTCTCGCTTTGCTTTTTCCAATTTTTTTATTCGATCTAAAGTGTTTTTTGGATTTCTTTGAGCCAACTCTTTTACAGAGTCAACACCTACCTCATTTAGAGCATATGCATATTCGGGACTTACGCCTTCTATTCTCATCAAATCAGCGTGTTCTTGCCATATATCTATTTCTTTAGCTGGGATTCCGGTGTTTTTCGCGATTTTTTTAATTCCATAAGGCGTAAGTGGTAAGAGATCCTCAGTAGTGGAAATTCCTTCTTTTTTTAATAACTTTGCTTTCTTATCGTCAATTCCAACTATCTCTATTATATTCATTGTTTTTTCTACCTATTTTTATAATGAAAATTCGATAATTTGTTAAAATATGATTGTAAAAATATAAATTATTTTATCTAATAAAAAGATAAATAATTATCTTAATAATGATTAGATCGTCCTTTTTATTCAGTCTTGCGAAATTATTTAACTCTAATAGATGGCCATTCAATTCTTTGTTCACGGCATTTCGGGCATTTAGAAGGAATTTTTAATAATGTTTTCTTATGTTTAAAAACATAACCACATGCTTTACATGAAGGAGGTGAAATAACTAATTGTAAACCTTCATTATTTAAAGTTTTAGTAATACTCATAATATCATTAATCAACATTCTTTTACTTGAATATTCCAACTCTCTCATTATACTTTTTAAATCTATACTAAAACTATACTCTTTAAGAAGTTTTATTATTTTCTGGCGTCTTGTTAGCCATATGTTTGAATCTTCCATTTTTAATGTAAAAGTTTTTTAATAATTATAAAATTTCGTGAATAATTTATAAAAATAGTTGCACATTTTACGTGAATAAAAATTATAAAGAAAAACTATAACGTTGATGGGAAAATACAAAAATGGAGGGAGAGGGATTTGAACCCTCGAAGGCCTTTGCCACTGGATCTTAAGTCCAGCACCTATAATCGGTCTTGACCCTTTTTTTCAAGCGACCTATGGCCTTTATTAACGTCAAGTCAATTAAAAATTGACCATGTTCCCGAAACCGCGAATTTCCGTCGATTTCCTCGGTAATCCCTCCAAAAATTTTGATTTATATCCAAAATCAATTCTAACTATAAGATTTTGATTTTATTGTTATATTGTGTATAAGGGAAACAATAATCAAAAGTTAATTTTTAATTTAAATTTTTCTTTGCCTAAATCTATATATAGA